>CAISYK010001019.1 GCA_903889605.1 uncultured Bacteroidota bacterium | reverse complement strand
TGTGAAATGTTTTTGCCACGACCTATTTTCATTGCGAACTTAAATGATGAAGCTTACTATAAACGGCTTTATCATTTAGGTGATGTTAGCGGTTCGTTGTTTCTTTTTTTTCTGTCTTGCTTTGTCTGTGTATAGTACGGTGTCTTGGTGGGAGGTTTGCAAGCTCTTTTTATTTTTTTTGTGCGGTTGCATTTTGCGTTGCAAAAAATAAAATGTGCTTGCAAATGCGGTGGCATTCCTTATACACACCAAAGTCCAATTATACCCAGCCGTAACACACCGAAGTCCAATTACACCAAGTTCGTAACACACCCAAGTCCAATTACACCCAGTTCGTAACACACCGAAGTCCTATTACACAAAGGTTGTAACACTCAGAAGTCCTATTACCCGCAGTTCGTAACACTTAGAAGTCCTATTACTCGCAGTTCGTAACACATAGAAGTTTTATTACCCATAGTTTGTAATACTTAGAAGCCCTATTTCCAGCAGTAGTGATTCTCACATTGTAAAATTGTTAAATTATCTGCGTAGGTTGATAGGCCAAAATTCCCCAACCGTTTCTGTCAACATTTTTTGAAGTAGCTGGAATGTTAGTGGCCGGCATACTTACCACTCCTTCTATTTCTACTGATTTGAAAATATTTCACAGTTTCAAGAATGACAAGTAAACCAACGGCTCCTAAAGCGGATAAAATAAAGTGACTATAACCCGGAAATTGAAAACTAAAGAGGTGCTGTAAAGATGGAATTGAAATAACCAAAAGCAACATTATTAAAGCTGCTAACAGAATCAGAATAGCAGCTAAATTTTTTTCAGCAAATACTGATATAAAGCTTTTGGTTTTAGAGAGACTTGTAAGTATTAGAAAAATATTTCCAATTATTAGAGAGCAAAATGCAATCGCTCTTAATTCACCTTCAGTGTGACCTTCATGAATTGATAAAAAATAAACAGCAAGAACCATGAGAAACAACAATAATCCCTTTAAAAGGCTTATCATGATTTTGCTTGCTCCAAAAAATTTGTTCTTAGGATTTCGCGGAGGACAATTCATAATTCCTTTTTCTTCCTGTTCCGTTTCAAATGCAATGGAGCAAACAGGGTCTATAATTAATTGCAT
This sequence comes from uncultured Bacteroidota bacterium, assembly GCA_903889605.1. GTDB lineage: Bacteria > Bacteroidota > Bacteroidia > 2-12-FULL-35-15 > 2-12-FULL-35-15 > 2-12-FULL-35-15. The sequence goes on along the minus strand of CAISYK010001019.1, from coordinate 3,256 downwards.
AAAAACAATATGCAAGGGCATTAGTAATAAAGGAAGTGAAGGAATAAATGCGGGTAAAAGGGTTAAACCAATAATTGGAATATGTATAGCCATTATATAGGACATCGCCTTTTGCAGGTTATCAAAAATTCTTCTCCCTGAGCGAATTGCCGATACGATAGATGCAAAATTATCATCCATCAAAACAAGTGATGAAGCCTCTCGCGCAACATCTGTTCCTTTGTTGCCCATTGCTATACCAATATTGGCTGCTTTTAAAGCAGGGGCATCGTTCACTCCATCGCCTGTCATGGCAACAATCTCGTTGTTTGCTTTCAATGCCTGAACTATTCGTAGTTTCTGTTCAGGTATTACGCGAGCAAAAACATTTGTCTTACTGATTCTCTCGCCCAATTCAACGTCAGTCATTTGCTTTAATTCTTCTCCTGTAATAATTTGCCCTTCGGCAGACATACCAATTTGAAGTGCAATACTTTTTGCTGTTGCAGGAAAGTCACCAGTTATCATAATCACTCTAATGCCAGCTGCATTGCATTCTCTTACTGCTTCTGGGACTTCCGGACGGATAGGGTCTTCTAAACCAACAAGACCGACAAAGTCAAAATCAAATTCATGCTGTTCTTTTGGAAGTGTTTTGCTCTGATGTGAAGCATTTGCAACTGCAATAACCCTGTAACCTTGTTCAGCTAATTGATGTACAATTTTTAAATGTTTGGTTTTTTCTGGTTCATTCAATTTGCACAATTTGAAAATAGTTTCTGGTGCTCCTTTAGCTGATACTGAGATATTATTTTCAGGAACATTCTCAAGCACACGAGTCATTGCAAGTAATTCCTTGCTTAAAGGATATTCTTTAATAAGCTTATGGTTTGATATATCTTGATAAACTAATGTTCCATGCACTTTGCCTATAGCATTTTCCATCGGGTCAATGGAATCTTTATTTGAGGCGAGATGTGCAGTCATTACCAATTCTTCAATTTGGGTTTTCTTTTCATTAAAATGGGTTTTCTTAAACAATTCATTACCATCATACAAAGCGACTACTTCCATTTTGTTTTGAGTAATTGTGCCTGTTTTATCGCTGCATAAAACTGTGGCTGAACCGAGTGTCTCAATAGCCGAAGGTTTTCTTGTTAATACTTTTTTCTTTGACAATCTCCATGCGCCTAATGCTAGAAAAATGGTTAAGACAACGGGAAATTCTTCGGGTAAAATTGACATTGCTGAAGCAATGCCGTTGAGCAACGATTGAATAAAATTACCTCTTGTTAAATAAAACGCTACTACAACTCCGATACTGATAAATGCTCCAATAGCAAACAAAGTTCTAATTAACATCTTCATTTCCTTCTGTAACCTTGTTTCATCATCCTTAATACTTTGTAATGATGACCCTATTTTACCGAATTGTGTTTTTATACCGGTTGCTGTAACTTTTGCCAGTCCTTTTCCCTGCACCACTAGTGTGCCGCTGAAAATAAGCCCTTGAGTATTTGATAAATCATGCTGCACACTTTTTGTCACTACTATTGACTCCCCTGTTAAAAGTGATTCATCAACTGTAAGGTTCACCGCATTTAAGAGTACTCCATCAGCGGCAATGCGGTCTCCTTCATTTAAGATAATAATGTCGTCAGGCACAACTTCCCGACCCGGAATTCTGATTTCTATTGCATCTCGAATCACTAAAGCGCGGGGTGAAGAAAGTGCACGGAGTGCATCTAATGCTTTTTCAGTTTTCTGATGCTGGTAAAAGGTGATGAAAATGATTACTAAAACCGCACTAAGCATTAAACTGCCTTCCCTGAAATCACCTATTACCATATAAAGGACAGCACAAATAATCAACAAAATAAACATTGGTTCTTTCATCACTTCCAATGCAATTAGCCAAACACTTTTTGGTTTTGTTGATGGCAGTTCATTATAGCCATGTATTGTTATTCTTTCTTTTGCCTCAGAGGCAGTTAATCCTTCCTTCATTATAAATCAGAGTTAATTAAATTTGCAAAATATCAGTAGGTATTATGTAATTTGTAGTCTCTCCATTCAATTATACTAATGCTTAATAAAAGCCATAGAAATCCAAGTATATAACCGGCTGTCACATCACTGAAATAATGAACACAAAGATAAAGACGACTTATGCCAATAAGAATCCAAAAAACAAATGCTATGCTTATTAATACACTCCATGTTTTAAAAGAGGAACTGTTCCTGATAAAAAAATAAAACAATAATCCATAGAATGCAACTGAGATTGTAGAATGTCCGCTAGGAAATGAAAAATAATTTTCCTGATAATAAGCATATTGATGAGGGCGGTCTATTTCAAATATGTTTTTACCTAAATAAATACTTAGCCCACTCCCTAAAAGTGAAGTTAGAGTTCCAATTGCAAAGTGGAATTTTTTTCTTATAAGAAAGTAAATAATTAGGGAAGCTCCAATAACAGAAACGGTTGGTATATCGCATAACTTAGATATAAAATAAAAACCTCTGGCTAAAGATTCAATGCGTATATTAAAAAACAATTTTGCAATAAAACTGTCAATAGCAATGAACTCTTTTGAGTTAATTGTGTCCTCGGTAAAATCGAACAATAAAAACAGATTTGAAATAATTGCAATACTAAGAATCGTAAGTGGCAGTCCTGAAAATTTATTTAAAGAAAGTCTGGTAGCTATAAATAGAAAGGTCTTGGGATGTTTTTCCTTAAAGCGTAATACAATTGTTGTCTCCACAAATTTTTGGGCTAAATCAGCTAAAAGTTTAAAAGTAACTCTGTTCATCATTTTTATCCAAGTAAACTGTCAGGCAAAATTAGGAAGATATATTTCAGGAATTTTGATAAGAGTCACGATATAATGTGAAGTTTGTCAGTCGTAAAGTTAAGGTTTAAACATTTTTTGTTTCTAAAGTTGCCATCAAATTGTCAACCTTACACAAGTCGATTGGTGGGTTGACTTTTGTGCGGTCGGGCAAAATTAAATGTGGTGTTTTTTGTGTCGGCTTGTGGGAGGGCAAAACACCTCTTTTAATTTTGCAGAAGCGTTGGATTTTCTTCTTTCTGTAGGTTTGCAGGGTGTGTGTTTTTTCTTACAATGACCGCTAACGAGTGGCTATGCGCCATTGCGGATTTACGAAGAAGTATTTGTCCGCAAGGACAAATGCTTGTTTGAAAATCTGCACACCAAATGTACTAAAATGCCTGCAATAGCGCATAGCCAATGTTACAGGCAGGTTTTCTTTT
>CAISYK010001018.1 GCA_903889605.1 uncultured Bacteroidota bacterium | reverse complement strand
CCGCGAACAAGTTGATGATATATTGGTGATTGGGATAAAGGTTTAATGTTTCATAAACATCATTTAATCAGGATCACCAATAAACAATTATTTTACTGTATCTCTATTTTTTCATTTGCAAGAAATTCTTTTTCAGAAAACACTTGAATAAAATAAACGCCAGATTGCAGTTCCCCTTTTTCAATGTTGATTTTTGTACCCGAAAATTGGTAACTTTTCACCTCTTTGCCTACAAGATCAACGATTTTTATAGTGCCGTTTTTTAATTCTCTTTTAAAGGAAATGGTAGTTTGAGATGTAAAAGGATTTGGGGAAATAGTTAGTTTGTTTAAGTCTTCTATATTTTTAATTCCCAATGTCTTGTCTATATGGACTGGACTAACAGTAATCATAGATCCAAAAAGTGTGCTGTCAATAGAATGTCCTGTAATGCGGAACCAGCAGTCTGTTCCATCAGGTACACCTGTTGTATTCCACAAATAATAAGGGTTAGAAATATTCGAAGCAATAGTATTAAATGTAAAATTATTACCAATACTTATAGCAACGTCATAAACCAAATCACGGCCATCATCAGGGTTTGCAATGCTCCATGCAATAGTTAAAGTATCACCAATTGTAATAGGCAGCGAAGGATGCTGAATAGAAATAACGGGGTTGGTATATGAATGCAGCAGCTCTGCATAGCCCATACCTGTTACCGGAACTCCATTTACAGTTCCGGTTATTGTTGTTGCTCCTTCATAAAATCGTAAAGGTGTTAAAACTTCACTATTAGGAACAATTGTAGTTATAGTTAAATCAATATTGCCTTGCGTAAACTTCCATTTTTTTGGATAACAACGCAAAAGATCAGTTGTATAAGCGTAAGCAAGACGTTCAAGCTGAAAATTAGAAGTTGTCAAATCCGTTGAATCATTAATATATTCACTGCAGAATTTATATGTTGACAAATCAGGAATTAAACTCTGAGGAGTAAAAACATTCCATACATTCATATCCATTCCGTTTGAAAGCTGAAATGAAAACCACTCATATTGTTCGCCGCTCATAGGATTGAAATTTCCCCACTGGCGGTCAATCCATGCCGTACCTGTAACGTTTTCAGTAATCCCATTTGCGGTTATGGAGCCCGTCACAGCCAATGCAGTTAATGAATAATAATAAGTATATGATGATGCTCCTTCATTTAAATAACCTGTACCGCCTACCATTAGCGGACGTTTCAAGCAATTATAATTAAAATCAATGTTGTAAGTTGGAGCTGCAGCTTTAGCATGATATTGAAAAGGTATAAGATTTCCAACCGAATCTTTAAGCGTAACAAATTCTTCCGGCGTTCCGCCCATAGGAGATGCATTAATTTCCTGATGTGCAGCAGAATTTACAGTATAATTACAGGGAGAAGATTGTTTGTAAAATTGCCCGGTATTTTCGTCAGCAATATTGAAAATTCTAAAGCCGTCAAACGGAAACGTTGGATAGTCAAAGTAAGTAAGCATTACATCATATTTATGCCCTGTCGTGCTGCCGGTAACCTGTGCTGTTGTGTACCACCATTCAATAGGCTCAGGCTGATGCCAGCCTTCATCTTGAGGGAAATTTAAAACGCTGCCCGGCTGTTGGTATGGGTATGTTTTCCAAGCTTGTGCAGAAACAAAATTTACAGCTGCAAATAGTAAAATAAAAAGAGTATTTATTTTTTTCATGTGTTTGCTTTTGTTTATTGATTAACAAATATCATTTTTTTGAACGTGCAGAATATTAGATCTATATTTGGTAAAATGTAAGCTGTTGCCCTGGTTTAGCATAATAGCAATAAAGGTACTTTACATTATCATTGAACTGCCTGAAGCTGCTTATCCAATATTCCCAAACCTTCCAGAAACGAATGCGGGCTATAACCCAAATCACGTTTCGCTTTATCAATTATAAAACCCGTGAACGGCGGTCGCTTTGCTGCCTGATTCAATGTGTTGGATTTGATAGGGATAATTAATGATTTATCTAATTTCCAAAAATCCGCGACCTTATTTACCAAATCTAAAATACTCATGGTGTCTTTTCCTGAAACATGGTAAATGCCTGTCGCACCTTTATCAACAATTGAAATACAGCCGTCAACTAAATCTTCGGCAAGTGTAGGTGAACGAAATTGATCATCTACTACATTTATTTTTTGTCCTTTTGATAATGCATCTTTTGCCCACAAAACAATATTTGAACGGCTCATGTTATCTACTATTCCATAAATAATAATGGTACGCACAATTGTCCATTTGATTTTACTTTTTTGTAAAATTTTCTCAGATTCGTATTTTGAATGTGCGTAATAACTTTGCGGATTAGGAATATCAGTTTCCGTATATTCTGAACCTTTTTCTCCGTCAAAAATAAAATCTGTTGATAAATGTATTAAGTGCGGAATTTTTTTTTCTCCTTCAGAAAAGTTTTGAGAATTGATGGTCATGGCATCAATAAAATTCTGTACAGCAGCAACATTTAATGCCCAGCATTCATCATGTTTTGTTTCGCAGGCATCAACATTTGTCATTGCCGCAGTATTTATTATAAAATCCGGGTTATACTTTCTAAAAATATTTTCAACTTCTGTTTTGTTAGTAATGTCAAGTGATTCATAGGTATAGCCGTTTTTTTCTACCAGCCTGTTTGCACCAAGTGAAGCGGCAATTATTTGGACATCATTGCGTTTAATTAAATTATATACAAGTTTCTGACCCAGTAACCCGTTACTTCCTGTAATTAAAATTTTTTTCATCAGAATTATTTAAGATTTACTAAACAAACAGTTCTTTCAATTTATTAATTTGCTCGGTAGTACCCAGAACAAATAGTTTTGCATCAGGAATAATTTTGGTGTCAGCACTCGGATTAATTATATACTCACCTTGTGCCGTTTTAAATCCGATAATATTTGCGCCGGATCTATTGCGTATTTCTAAATCGCGGATGGTTTTATTTTGATATTCTAACGAGAGGTTTGCGAACGTTATTTCTTCCAAACGAATATTATCACCGCCCTGCCCTGTAATATAATCAACAAATTCCATTACGTCTGGTTTCATTACTAAAGAGGCCATGTGCGCACCTCCAAGTTTATCAGGCATTAT
>CAISYK010001017.1 GCA_903889605.1 uncultured Bacteroidota bacterium | reverse complement strand
TAACCCCTCGCTGTAACCACTCATTGTAACCCCTCGCTGTAACCACTCACCATCTTTTTTAATAATTTTAATTGCAACATAATTACTTTTACCAAATCCATTATTAACGACATACCCATCAGCCCAAATAAAACCAAAAACATAAGCAATTTCTTTAGTTATATTATTCAAATCTTCTAAATAATTTTTTATAAACATATAGTATATATAAAAAAAGAGGATTCCTCCTCTTTTTTATTTTTAAATAAGTAATTTCTTACTTATTCTTTGTAGCTTCAACAGATGCTGCTCTGTAAGGTGTAACCAATTTCTTGATTTCACCAAGCGCCTTGCGAACGTCACTTTCTGCTGTTTTGTTACCCTTTTCCAAGAATTTTGTGTGTCTTTCTTGTACGATTGCAAATTGTTCTTCAATTTGTGCATAGATTTCTTCTAACATATTATTTTATTTATTTTTTAATCAATTCAAAGATTGATTTCATTGATTACTGATTATATGATAATGGTTACATAAAGTTTAATTTTTTTGTTGTTATTTTGATATTTTTGTGATTTACATTATTTAATATATACTAATAAATAATCTTACCGATTATGAAAAATTATAAAGAATCTGAATTATTTGATAATCAAATGAATAGTCTTGAAGATGAATTGCAAGAACTAATGAATAGAGCAGAAATTATACTTGAATATAAATCTGATGATATAAATATGGTGGTGGAAGATTTACTCACTAAAAATACCGAAGAATCCATTGCTTTAGCTACGGATATTATTAATGTTGAGGATGATATGATTGTAACGAAAGAATATTATGTTGATGAAAATGAAAACTTAGATGATCCATTTTCTAATCTCTATGATGAAGATTCAGAATAAATTGGCGGAGAAAGTGAGATTCGAACTCACGGGATCCTTACGGGTCCAAAAGTTTTCAAGACTTTCGCAATAGACCTACTCTGCCATCTCTCCAATATTTCAATTATATATTAAATCTTATCAATCCTTTTTAATTTTTTATTTCTTTCATATTTTAAAACATCAACTTCATCAAAAGATCCTCTTAAGGAAGGATATTTGTTTACTACATACCATTCAGAACCATCGTATTCTTTTCTTTCAATCCAAACACCATTTTCACAAAAGATCACTCCAAATAATTTTTGACCACCATATCCATTATCGTATTCGCGATTTAAAAATTCAAGAAAATTATCATAATCTTCTTTTGTATATAATGGTTTTAATTTAAATCTTTCTTCTTCATCTGTCCAACTATCACCAAATGAAATATTAGCAGCAATTACTTTGTAATCACTTATAGTTTCTAGAAATTCTTCCTTTGCGTTTATCATTTTACTAAATTAATAAAAAAATTGAAATAAAAAAATGAAACTAATAATAGGACTCGAACCTATATACTCCGAAGAGTCAGACTTACTAACCCATCACATGTTTTTATAGGGAGCTGATCCCCAAGCGTTACCAATTTCGCCATATTAGTTTCAGTGGGTTCACCGGGACTCGAACCCGGAGCCGTAGATTAAGAGTCTACTAGTTTAACCAATTGACCTATGAACCCGTTAAACTGACACCACCACAGTGTCAGTAATAGATTTATTATCCTCTTTGATTTACTTTATTAATAGCATTGGTGTTGCCTAATATTTCAATCTCAAATCGCGTTACTATCATCGCTATAGTGACCCCGGGTGGATTCGAACCACCGCTCTGCGCATTAAAAGTGCGCGGTTTTGCCAATTAAACTACAGAGTCAATATTTGCAGGCTTACAAGGATTCGAACCCTGATCTAGAGATTTGGAGTCACTTATGCTACCATTGCACCATAAACCTATATTTGAGTGTAGCATTACTATATATGCTACAAGATGGAATTTTTGATTGTGCACAACCATCAAGGCTGAATTTGCGTCTTTCACACTTTGCGGAAAAAGTGGGGTTCGAACCCACGCACCGGGTATTAACCGATCTATACGCTTTCCAAGCGTACCCCTTCACCAACTTGGGTACTTTTCCATATAAGAAATTACTTCTTATAATTACCTTTGCAATGTGTTTCCAATGTTGCATTGCAGTTAGGACAAACTATTCTTAAATTTTCCAATCTATTATCATTATTTACACCATTTATATGATCTAATATTAAACTCATATGTTTTCCATTCCATTCCTCACCTTGTCCACATAATTCACATTCTCTTTTTTTTATTTCTTCTTTATATAATCTATTTTTAAGATGATTACTACCGAAATTTGAATTTTCAATTAAAATTAAAGATAAATCTGTTTTTTTACTTAAATTTTTTATATGTTCTTCACCATCTATAAAATGAGAATTATCTATATTATACTTTTTAATATATTTTTTTAATGTGTTATAAGATGATCCAAAATTATGAAAACCTAATTTTTTAAGGCAATCTATATAACTATTAGAATTTTTTACTATTTCATTTAAATTGTTTTCTTGCCATATTCCTTTTATACTATATTGTGCATTGATTAAAAGTTGTTTTCTTTTCAATTGAATTGCTCTTTTAGTTCTTTTAATATTTTCAGCACAATAATCCAATCCATATTTAGGATAATTTTCAATAAGAAAATCTATCTCTTCTTTTTTCCATTCCATAATGAGTATTTTTTTGTAGTATATATAAAAATATAAAAGTCATATTTTTCTACAAATAAGTACTTGCGGAGCAAAACCGAGTTGAACGGATACCTAATGAGCTTCAGTCATTCGTGCAGACCACCTACACCACTGCTCCATTTATATGTTTTTACATATAATTTTATCTATTGATAATTTTTTATATGTAAAAACATATAATTTACTTTGCGGGACCACTCAGAGTTGAACTGAAGCCTCTACCTTTTCAGGGTAGCGTACCATAAGCCGAAGCATAACCACCTATACGATAGTCCCTTGGGAGTCTAATCGGATTCGAACCGATGCTAAAAGTGCCACAAACTTTTGTGCTAACCGCTAACACTATAGACTCCATTTGGGTGTTGCAGGGAGTCGAACCCTATATACTTGAGTCACAATCAAGCGCATTATTCCAATTATGCTAACAACACAGCGGTGAAAAGTGGTCCCGAGCCACATCCGGTTTAACCCGAACAATCTGCTTAGCAGGCAGTCCCTACAGCCCCATAGGTTTTTTCACCATTTCTTCAATATCGACAAAAATGCTACTTTTTCCATATATTTTTATCGGTTCATACTCGCAATGAACATTTACAGTTAATTCTTATTTGGATAAAATGTCAAAGACATTCTGTTGTTCTTCATCTTGAACTACGACTGAGGTAAGTTGAGGATTCGAACCCCGCACGGCATTGCCCGTGTTTCAGTTTTCGGAACTGACCGTCAAACCAATTTGACTGCATAACTTACCAAATTCAGAATACTATTTTTTACAATTTTCAAGTTTGTTTTTTTATATGCTGTAAGTATTCTTTATTTTGCTGATATTCCAAGATAGCCAAATTTCTTTAAGATTGTACTTGCTGTGCTAGATGAAATATCCATTTTTTCTGCTATTTTTTTTCTACTTAATCCATCTTTAAACATATTAAGAATCAATTGTTTGTCAATTTTTGGTTTTGTTTCCTTATATTCCTTTATTTTAGAATATATTCTATTTTTTAACCTTTCAAATTTTTCTACATTTGTGTGCTCCTCCTGATGACAATTTGAACAAATTAATTGGCACTTATCTAATTCTCTTTTTAAATCTTCTTC
>CAISYK010001016.1 GCA_903889605.1 uncultured Bacteroidota bacterium | reverse complement strand
GAAGCTTGGTGCTGCGGATTATTTGGTTAAAGATGAAATTGATGTTAAAAAATTAGAAAGAAGCATTCGGTATTGTATTGAACAAAATCAAATGCTGAAAAAATTAAAAACAAGCGAAACCAAATTCAGAAGTATTTTTGAAAATTCTCATGATGTGATTTATCTTTCGAATAAAAATGGAAATATTTTAGATATTAATAAATCCGCAGAACGATTATTCGGATATACCCGTGAAGAAATGCTTGATATGAATACTGAGGTATTATTTGAAAATGAAAAAGATCGGCAAAAATTTGTTCATGAAATACATCAAAGCGGAAACTGCGCAAGCTTCGAAGTTGTTTTACTGGACAAAGCCGGAAATAAAAAATATTGTACACTGACTGCTAACATTCAAAAAACAGGAGAAAATAGTGATATATATTATCAGGTTATAATTCATGATATGACCAAGCGTAAAAGAGCAGAGCATGATTTGATTACCGCTGAAAAATTAGCAATTGCCGGAAGAATTGCACGGACACTTGCTCATGAAGTACGTAATCCGCTGACCAGCATCAACCTTTCAGTTGAACAATTGGAAGAAGAGCTGGATGTAAAAAACAACAGTCCGTTTATTGAAATAATTAAGAGAAACAGTAAACGTATTAATGACTTAGTTTCAGAATTAATAGAAAATTCGAAACCTACAGAGCTAAATGCGGCTCCAATACTGATTCAAACAATTCTGCAAAATACTATTGAACTGGCAAAAGACCGTGCAGAACTAAAAAACATAAAAATACTTACTGATTTTAAATTAAAAAATGAAACTATAATTGCTGATGAAGCTAACCTGACAATAGCTTTCTTGAATATTCTCATCAATGCTATTGAAGCCGTGAGAGAAGACATCGGAGTCATTAAAATCAGTTCGACTTGTGTTAATAAAAAATGTTATATCTCCATTGAGGATAATGGGTATGGCATTGATGAGCATCATTTAACAAAAATATTCGAACCCTATTTCACTAACAAACCAAACGGTATGGGGTTAGGGCTTGCAGCAAGTCAGAATATCATAAATACCCACAAAGGAAAAATTGATTTAGAAACTAAACTTAGAAAAGGAACAAAATTCAAAATTGAATTAAATACGGCTTGATTATTTATTTGATATTGCCATTTTCATATTATTTCTGAATAAAATACAAGTTCTTAAATCCCTGTATAATTACTTGGCGAAATCTTTTTCAATTCCGTTTTTACAGCATCATTTATATCAAGCGAATCAATAAATACTGCAATGCTTTCTTTTGAAATATGGTTATTCGTACGGGTCAGTTCCTTTAATGCTTCATAAGGCTTTGGGTAACCTTCTCTGCGAAGCACTGTCTGCAGGGCTTCAGCAACAACAGCCCAGTTGTTGTTTAAATCATTTTCAAGCGCTTCTTTATTCAGGATCAATTTGTCCAGTCCTTTAATTATTGATTTGTAAGCAATTAAGCTGTGGGCTAAAGGCATTCCTGCATTACGCAAAACTGTTGAATCTGTTAGGTCACGCTGTAAACGTGAAATCGGCAGTTTGGCTGAAAAGTGTTCTAAGAGGGCATTTGCAACCCCTAAGTTGCCTTCTGAATTTTCAAAATCAATAGGATTAACCTTATGCGGCATCGCTGATGACCCAATTTCTCCTTCTTTTATTTTCTGTTTAAAATAATTCATTGAAATATACATCCACATATCGCGGTCTAAACCAATAAGGATGTTATTAATCCGTTTTAAGGCATCACAAAAAGCGGCAAAATTATCATAATGTTCAATTTGCGTTGTTGGGAATGAACGGCTCAGTTCCAATGATTTATTTACAAAATTATTTGCAAATGTGAGCCAGTCAATATGCGGATAGGCAGCATGGTGAGCATTTAAGCTGCCTGTTGCTCCCCCGAATTTTGCACTGTATGGAATTGCTTTCAGCTGGGCAATTTGGATCTCTAAACGTACCGCAAACACCTGAATTTCTTTTCCAAGGCGAGTTGGAGATGCGGGCTGCCCATGGGTGCGGGCAAGCATGGGAACAGCAGCCCATTCATTGGTATAAGCATAAAGTTTCTGCAGTACTTCATTTAATACAGGCAATATACATTCGTTCATTGCATCTTTAATGGAATACGGAACAGCAGTGTTATTAATATCCTGAGAGGTTAAACCAAAATGAATAAATTCTTTTTGTGATGTTAAATTTAGTTTGTCAAATTTATCTTTGATGAAATATTCAACGGCTTTTACATCATGATTAGTTATTTTTTCAATGTCTTTTATTTGCTGTGCATCAGCTTCGGTAAAATCGAGATAAATTTTGCGTAAAGCAGGATATAACGTCTTGTCAAAATTTTTCAATTGGGGCAGCGGCAATTCGCATAAAGCAATGAAATATTCGATCTCCACTAATACGCGGTATTTGATCAATGCAGCTTCCGAAAAATACTCGGCAAGTTTTTCAGTAGTAATCCGGTAACGGCCGTCAACAGGGGATATAGCAGAAAGTTTGGTAATTTGATTCATTGTTTCAATTGTCATTTTGCAGTTTTTATAAGAAAAAAGATAAAAACTATACTACTGATAAAAATATTTTTTTATAAAAAACGAAGATAAGAAAAATATAAGATTAGGATATCATAGTGTTAATTTAAGCCAGCATAATAAATTATTGAATAGACTAATTGATTCCTTTCAATGTTAAAGTTGCTGCATAATGAGGTACGTGATAAATAATGCCTATGCTTGATATTTTGAATCCAGCTCAATCATTTTGCTAACTCATTCAGAGTTAGCCATGCCATGAGGCCGGTAGAAACCTCCAATGCTTTTTCATCAATATCAAATGCGGAGTTATGCAAACCGCGTGTAATACCCTTTAATTTATTTCCGGTTCCTAAACGGTAAAAGCAGGAAGGAATCTGCTGGGAATAAAATGCAAAATCTTCAGCCGTCATGCGTAAAGCCAACTCTTCCACATTTTCTTTACCTAAATATATTTCTGCAGCTGCACGTGCATCAGAAGTTGTTACTTTATCATTCACTAAAAATGGATAGCCGTGCTCAATTCTAAAATCGCATGATCCGCCCATTTGTTTCGCAGTTATTTCTGCCATGTTTTTCATTTTTGAATGTGCCTCTGCCCTCCACTCTTCATTCATTGTCCGAAATGTACCTTCCATTTTTACTTCATCAGGAATTACATTTGTAGCACCATTGCCGGTAATTTTACCAAACGCCAAAACAGTAGGCGGTTTTTGCTCATTCTGCATAAAAGTTCTATCTAATTCTAATAAAATTTGCGAAGCGATCAGCAGCGGGTTTTTATATTCGGCAGGCATTGCAGCGTGTCCGCCTTTGCCTTTAACTGTAACATAAATTTCATCGGTACTCGCCATATACATTCCGCTGCAGAATCCGACTTTACCTGCTTCCATATCAGGAAACACATGCTGTCCGAAAACAGCGTGCGGACGAGGATTTTCAAGCACTCCCTCTTTTATCATTAATGATGCGCCGCCGGGTAATTTTTCTTCTCCAGGCTGAAAAATTAATTTTACAGTTCCTTCAAAATCATTTTTTAATTCATTCAGAATTTTTGCAGTAATAATCAATGATGCACTATGAGCATCATGACCGCATGCGTGCATTACTCCACTATTTTGAGATTTGTATTCTGTCTGATTTATTTCACAAATTGGTAAAGCGTCCATATCGGCACGCAAAGCAATACACTTAACCGTCTCACCGTTGGGTCCTCTCTCCAATTGCAGAAGGGGAAGGGTGTTAGGTATTTTAGTTCCTTCAATAATACCAATGATCCCCGTTTTTACAACACCTTGTATAAATGGAATATTATATTCTTTAAGCTTGGACGCAATGTAATCCGAAGTATTGTATTCTTCAAAAGATAATTCTGGATGAGCATGCAAAAATCTCCTAATTTCAATAGTTTCAGATAGATACTGTTTTGCAAGTGTTTGAATTTTTGATTTTAAATTATGCATAGAAATAATTTGAAAATTTAATAATTTGAAATTTATTTTAAAATATTTTCAAATCTGCACATTTTTTAATTAGCTTTTATTTCCAAAAAATCATTTTCAACGAAAGTATAAGCATAAAAATACCGAATACTTTTTTCAAGACATTCTGGTCAATAGAAATTGCAATTTTAGAGCCTATCAACCCTCCAACCACAAAAGTAAGTGCGATTATTAATGCTGATTTTATGTCAACATATCCAGCATTATAGTAATAATAAACAGCCAGAATTCCAACAGGCAGCAATAAAACAGTAAGTGATGTTCCTTGTGCTTGATGCTGGCTCATACCCATAAAAAACACTAAAGCAGGAACTATAATAATGCCGCCGCCAATGCCGACCATACCACTGAGAATACCTGCAAACAGGCCAATACATAATAAAATAATAATTGCAGCCATATTAAATTGTTTGTTAGCCCCTCCCCTGCCTGCCCATCCCGAGGGTAAGCTGGAGGTAGACAAGTTTTGTGTGTCTGTAATATTTGTCTGTTGTTCTTTCACAATTATTGATTATTGCATGCTGTTAATTGGGATATGATTAATTTGTAATTCGTCCTAATTCGCAAAGTCTTAAAAGTCTAAACTTAATGATAAATAAGTAAGCGGTTTTAAAATAATTCCATCCTGAACACCCCAAGCTCTGTCAATACGGATAAAATATCCAAATATCCGGCTTCTAACACCCCAGCCATAACCTCCGACAATTGGATTATGCTGTGTATTTAAGGTAATAATAAGAGGGGTTTGTGCCGAACCTATCACGGTAGTATTTAATGAATTTTTATCAGAATACGGCGAACTACCAGTCCATGCAGTACCCAAATCACCAAACGTTATTATTTGAAAATTCTGAGCAAAATCAGACTTGATAGGCTTCTTGGAAAAATATTTGAACAAAGGCAGGCGCAGTTCGCTGTTAATAACGGCAAAACTGTTTCCGTTACGAATATTTTGAAAAAATCCGCGCATATTAGTTGCCAGTGTTTGGTATGCATAATTCTGATCTGCTGCAATATTTGTTGTATTATTAAACTTTGGGCCGAACCAATTATCAACTCCACCCATATAATAAATTAGTTTTTGATTACCGAACGACGTACTTGCAGCTATACGATTAGCCCAAATCAGATCGCGGTGAATTTTTTTGTAATAGCGGGCATCAAAACCAACAACAAAAAAATCAGTTTTAACTTTATCAATTTGGCGGTAATATTCACCAAATATTTTTGCACGCATTCCATTGTATAAGTTCAGACCTTTTTTAATTGAATTATCAAATACGTATTCCATTTTAACAAAACCCCAATTTTCCTGTGTATTAGGTTTTGGAAGGCTATTGTCATTAGTGGCTAAATAAACAGTTCTGTCATTACGAAAACTAATAGTTCCGCGTAAACCAGCAACTTCACTAAACGGATATTTTAAAATGTATTTGGCATCATGTGTAAAAATTTTCACCAAAGAATTATTTTCTGAAACATTAAGCAATGCCTGGCGGTGAAGAACAGTTTGTTTATCAATATTTTTCATCCTGTTTTCATAACTCAGAAAATATTCATTATTATTCAAATCGAAAGAAAGGCGCATCCCACCGGTAATACGATAGTCTTCAAACAAATCGCTCAGCCCGACTTTAAAAAATGCATTAAGTCCCGGGTTTAAATATATTGGACTTCCGCCTCCGGAAAACTTTTGATATGAACCATTTAAAAAAGAATTATCTAACTGGGAAACAACATAATCAACTGAATAATTAGTATTATAATTCCTCTGTTTTCCTAATTGAAATTCAGCATTACTTTTTGCTTTTAAAGCTGTTGAATCAGCTTTTATTAAAGGCACCTTAGATTTTTCAGATTTTTTTTCGGATTTCTTTTGTTCGTTTTCAAATGTATAATTATTAATATCTATTTCACTTGAATCTTTTTTTACGGGCTCAGAGCTGTCTTTAATTTCAATTACATTTTGTATTTGCGGAGTATCATTAAATATTTTATTTTTTGAATCAGCCTCTCCCTGTTCTTTTTTCTCCAAACGGTTTTTATAATCGCGGTATGAAGTGTTCTTTAAATCCAATGGCAAAAGCTCTTTTGCGCTAACCATAGGTACAGTATACATTTTATATTTTCCATTTTCGAAGATTATTTCACTAAGCTGGTTTGTTTTGATATTTGCATCCTGCTCAATAATGCCCCGCGGATAATTAGTTATCGGGAACGATGCAACAACTGTGCGGTAATGAGAAGCGGTGTCGATATATGCTATAACGCTGTCAAATCGGGCAATATATCTGTTTCGAACTCCATTCAAATCGCTGAGGTATGAAATATGTGTACTGTCATAATCAGTAGGATATGTTTCATCAATAGCTGGTGTATTAGTAACACGTTTTAGGTATCTGGATTTAGTAACATTATCATACACAAACAAATCTTTATGCGGCTGAGCTTCTTCATATTTATGTTTAGGGTCGAAATAAATGGTATCAGAAGGGCGATTGGAGGCAAATGCAATTTCTTTTGAACCATGAACAAAACGAGGAGTAAGGTCATCATAAATGTCCTTTGTAATTTGTTCATAAGCACTTGATGCGGCTGTAAACACATAAATATCTGTTTGTCCCTTTTGCACAGCCGACATTACAAACTTTTTGCCGTCATTATTATAAGAATAATCCAATATTTTTTCGAACCCGGTAATGTTGCGTTCTGTTTTCTCCTTAGTTTCTAATTCATAGGTAGTCATCACCAAATAACTTTTCCGTTCAATAATATAAGAAAATAATTTTCCGCTCGGATGCCATGCAAGCAATGGATATGAATAATCATTTATGCGGTCAATCTTTTGTCCTGATTTTAATATTCGTTTTGCTTTCTTTTTCTGAACATCATACAGCCAAATTTTATACTGCCCCATTTCATTAGTTGTATACAGCACAAAATTGCCATCAGGACTGACTTTTAATTGGCTGTAAACTCTGGCAGCTTTAGGTTTGGCAAGTATCAGTGATTTAACATGCGAAGTTTGGATGCTGTCATTTTCAGTATATTTATTTTTGAATGACTCATAACACTCATCCCATAAATTTCCTATAGATATTCCTAAAACAAACAGTGCCGAATTATCAATATTGCGGCTCACTTTTGTCATGTATAAAATGTTTGAAATAACAGCTTCACCATAGTTGTCTGCAATGTGCTTCCAAAGTGCGTGACCTGCATAAACAGCATCCTTCCCTTCCAAACGGTTAATATTTTTGTACTTTCCGCTCAGTACTCCATCTTTTACTTTATTGTCAATATCGGAACTCCAATCATTTGCCACGTATGAAATTAAACCTTTTTGATACCATTCAGGAAGGTTTAAAAGGGTATTGTTTTTAATCATTTCACGCACATTACCGCCGTACATTATCTGATCTATGAGCACCTGTGCAATTCCTTCGCGTATCTGGGCATCTAATTTTGCATGGTCGCCTTCATAATACAAAATTATTTTGGATCCAACTATATGTGTAACACCGCCTGTATTGTATTGTTCTTCTGTAGAAAGTCCAATGTTGCTTTGTTTGAAATCAGATTGTTTATTGAAAATTATAAATTGAAAACGCTCATCAATAGAATAATCAAAAAGTTTTTCGATAGAGGTAATTTGTTTTTTAGCAGATTTAGAAACATAGTTAGCCAAGTCTTTGCCTTCTTCATAAAAATATACATCATAACGGTCATAACTATAGTATGTCCAGAAGAAGTCTTCATATTTTACACGGTTTTTTCCAAACTCCATTTGTGAGCCTGTATAAAACTGCGCTTTAGAAATTGGGGTGTTAACAAAAAGGCTCAATAGAATTACAAAACCAAATATCAGCCTTTTATGGGAAACGAGGAAAACAGTATTCACTTTATATATAAATATTAGAATGCTAAATTACAAAATATTGAGGCGGATAGCAAGTTATTTTCAATCCATTTTTTTGTAAGTTTGCATCCCATATTTAATAAATTTAAACTTTATACAAAAAAACACAGATCATTATAAGCAAAATGAAAAAAATCATATCGTATTTAATTGTTTTTATTTTATTCGCTCCAGTATTTCTTAATGCACAGGAAAATAAAGGGCCGGATGCTGTGAACACAAAAAAACCTATGGAAGATGTTGTTTACCTTAAAAACGGAGCCATAATAAGAGGGATAATTATTGAACAAGTTCCTAATAAAACTCTTGAAATAAAATCGAACGACAACAATTATTTGATTTTTAACATGAATGAAGTTCTGAAAATTACCAAGGAAAATAAATTTGCCGATCCTACTGAATACAAAAAGAAAGGATTCCTTACTATTAATGAATTAGGTTTTGGTTTTGGCATTAATACCATAAATACATATCATGGTTCAGTTGATATTGCTAAACAAAACCCTATTATCGGTTTGAGGTCTATAAATGGTTACCAGTTAAATGAACATTTTTCATTTGGGCTCGGCATCGGCTTTGAAGCAATTCTTGATGGTACTAAAAAGGGGGCTTTAATGCCGCTCGTAATCGATACAAGAATAAATTTTTGGAAAGGGAAATTTTCTCCGGTTTTAGATCTCAACGGAGGATATTCTGTGGGCTTTCAGTATTCAAGCGGAATAGCAGCTAATCCTTCAATCGGCATGAAACTTTATTTAACTAATAAGATTGCTTACTTATTTAATATTGGGTATAAAGTACAGCAGCTGAATGTCAAAACTAAGGATGAATATGGAGGCACCATTATTCGTATAGTAAATTATCAGTTTTTTTCTTTAAGTACCGGACTTTCATTTTAACAATCTGCTGATTTTTAATTTTTTTAATAATTTATATTATGATTTCCATTAAAACTTTTGTTTTTGGTCCTTTCCAGGAGAATACATATCTCCTTTACGATGAAACCAAAGAATGCGTAATTATTGATCCGGGTTGTTACGACAGTAAAGAACAAGCAGAATTAGAAACATTTATAAGCAGCAATAATTTAAAACCTGTAAAACTGCTTAACACACATTGCCACCTCGATCATATTTTTGGAAATGGATTTACCGCAGCTAAATATAATTTGAATCTGGAAATAAATAAAGATGAGACTCCGGTATTTGCCTCATATTTATCAAGCTCAAATATGTATGGTTTTAATGCC
The DNA here is from genome assembly GCA_903889605.1 of uncultured Bacteroidota bacterium. Taxonomy (GTDB): domain Bacteria; phylum Bacteroidota; class Bacteroidia; order 2-12-FULL-35-15; family 2-12-FULL-35-15; genus 2-12-FULL-35-15. Next base: position 507 of record CAISYK010001016.1, on the reverse strand, counting down.
GCACCATCTCCTAGTCCATCTGCTTATTTAAAGGAAAACGACATTATTAAATTCGGGAATTCAACATTAGAGATGCTTTTTACACCTGGACATACGCCTGGCAGCATTACATTTTATAACAGCAAACAAAAATTTATGATCACCGGCGATGTTTTGTTTTATGGAAGTATCGGCCGCAGCGATTTACCAGGCGGTGATTCAGAAACACTCATCAGCAGCATAAAAAACAAACTGCTTCCTTTAGGGGATGATTATAAGGTTTACTGCGGTCATGGTCCTTCTACAACTATAGGTTTTGAACGAATGAATAACCCGTTTTTATAAAAATTATATTAGAGAATAATTTCAGACTAATTATCTCCGCAAATTTCGCGGATAAACGCTGATAAAAAAACAAATCAAAATCTGCGTAAATCCTCTTTATCTGCAGGAATCAACAAAACATATTTTAAATTTCTGATTTCAAGTAATTCAAGCTATAGCTTAACGTCATCCAGTTTTTTAAGG
>CAISYK010001015.1 GCA_903889605.1 uncultured Bacteroidota bacterium | reverse complement strand
TTGGACAGCAGCACCATGAAAGAATATATCAGCGAAGTGTCCGGCGTATCGATGGATTTAATTGTAAACATTGATGTGAAAAGCAGTTTTTCTTTTGTTGAAGTAAAAACAGAAGCAGCTGAAATTATCAGCGGTACATTTAAAAATATACAATACAATAACCGCAATGTGCGTATTGAATCCCGCGGAGACAATGCCGGAGAAAAACGTTCTTACGGCGGAGGTTCTGGCGGCAACAGTTTCGGTGAACGCAAAAGTTATGGTAATCGTTCGGACAGAGGCGGAGAAAGAAGCGGAGACAGAGGCGGTTATTCATCCAGAAGCGGCAGCGGTTCAGGTGAACGTAAGAGTTATGGATCAGGTTCCGGCTCAGGCGAGCGTAAAAGCTACGGCGACCGTTCCGAAAGAAGCGGATATGCAAAAAGAACCAGCGACAGCGGAAACAGTTCCGGTGAGCGCAAAAGCTACAGCGACCGTTCTGACAAAGGAGGTTCTGCAAAAAAATCATCCAGCGAATCAGGAGAAAGAAAAAGTAATTTTTCACGTGAAAAACGTCCGAGAAAATCCTTTTAATCATCTTCATTACCCCTCTTAATAGTGAGGCTTTACAATAAAAAAAAGGTGTTCTTCAATTGAAGGACACCTTTTTTTGTATAATCTGTAAATGGTCGTATCGAATAAATAATCTGCACTGCCGCGATTATGATAGAAATAGCGATTTTATTAATTAATTTAGCACCTTGACAAATTAAAATATGGCATTAAGTTGGAATGAAATAAAAGACAGAGCATTATTCTTTTCCAAAGAGTGGGCAGACACTCACAATGAAGAAGCAGATGCGAAACCTTTTTTGGTTGAGTTCTTTAACGTATTCGGTATCAGCAGTAAAAAGGTTTCGACTTTTGAGCATCGAGTAAAAAAACTTGACGAGAAAGATGGTTACATTGACCTGCTTTGGAAGGGAACAATTTTAATAGAAATGAAAAGTAGAGGTAAAAACCTCGACAAAGCATATCAACAAGCCAAAGACTACCTGCATGGACTTAAACAACATGAATTACCGAAATACATTCTAATTTCTGACTTTGAAAACTTTAGACTTTTCGATCTTGAGGAAGAAAGGACTGTTGAGTTTAAACTAACGGAATTTGTAAACAATGTTCAGCATTTCGGATACATTTTAGGCTATCAAAAAAAGGTTTATAAAGAGCAAGATCCTGCAAACATTAAAGCCGCAGAGTTAATGGGGAAACTTCACGACCGTTTGAAAGAAATCGGTTATGATGGACACCCATTGGAAGTATATTTAGTTCGGCTTCTATTTTGTTTATTCTCAGAGGATACAACAATTTTCAACAAACAACAATTTCAGGACTACATTGAACATCGATCCAATGAAGACGGAAGCGACCTTGCTGCAAAACTGCAGGAACTGTTTCAAGTATTAAACACATCGAAGGAAAAGCGTTTTAAAAATCTTGACGAACAATTGAATGACTTTCCATACGTAAACGGGAAGTTATTTGAAGAGGTTTTACCCACAGCAAGTTTCGATTCTAAAATGCGGCAAGCATTATTAGACTGTTGTTATATTGACTGGAGCAAAATATCTCCCGCAATTTTTGGTTCCATGTTTCAAAGTGTAATGAATCCAACCGAGCGAAGAAACCTTGGTGCACATTATACAAGCGAAACAAATATTTTAAAACTGATTAAGCCGTTATTTCTTGATGACCTTTGGAAAGAATTCGAATCAATAAAAGGAAACAAAAACAAACTGCCTGAATTCCACAAAAAAATAAGTACACTTAAATTCCTTGACCCTGCGTGCGGCTGCGGAAATTTTCTTGTAATCACTTACAGAGAACTAAGGCTTTTGGAAATTGAAATTTTACGTTCAATAAATAAAACCGGACAGGGCTTTTTAGATGTTCGGGAAATTATTTGGCTTGATGTAGATATGATGTCCGGAATTGAATACGAAGAATTTCCGGCAAGAATTGCTGAAGTTGCAATGTGGTTAATGGATCACCAAATGAATATGCTTATCAGCAATGAGTTTGGGCAGTACTTTGTTCGTCTGCCTTTAAAAAAAGCGGCTAACATTGTTCATGGAAATGCTTTAAGAATTGATTGGAATAATTTAGATAACACTAAACAGTATGACATTACTGCAAATGTTACTAATATATTTGAAGTAAAAGAAGATGATGCCCTATACGAAACCTTAAATATTTATTCAAAACAAGTTAATCATAATCCTACTTGCCAAGTGCAAGGTGCTTTAGTTGGAAAAAGTAAATACAATTATATTTTAGGAAACCCTCCTTTTATTGGAAAGAGCTTACAAAACATACAACAAAAAGTAGATTTAGAAATAATATTTTCTGGTGTAAAAGGTGCTGGAGTTATGGATTATGTCGCAGCTTGGTATGTAAAAGCTGCTCAAATAATACAAAACACAAATACTAAAGTTGCTTTTGTTTCTACCAATTCTATTGCACAAGGAGAGCAAGTTGGAATTTTGTGGAATTTACTTTTTAATCATTATAAAATTAAAATTCATTTTGCCCATCGTACATTTAGTTGGAGCAATGAAGCAAAAGGAAATGCCGCTGTTCATGTTGTAATTATCGGATTTGCAAATTTTGATGTTCCGGAAAAACGTTTATTTGAATATGATAATATTAAAGGTGAACCACACGAATTGAAAGTGAAAAATATTAATCCTTATTTACTTGAAGGCAAAGACAATTTTGTGATAAAAAGAAGAACACCAATTTGCAAAGTTTCAGAAATGATAAAAGGAAGTATGCCAAATGATGGAGGTTATTTTTTGTTTACAAAAGAAGAAAAGGAAATATTTGTAAGTAAGGAACCTAATTCAAAAATATATTTTAGAAGGTTTATTGGAGGCTACGAATTTCTGAATAATGTTGAACGCTGGTGTTTATGGTTAGTTGATGCTAATCCTACAGGAATAAAAAGCATGCCATTGATAATGGACCGAATAGAAAAAGTAAGAAAGAATAGATTAGAAAGTAATAGACCTACAACGCAAAAAGATGCTTCCACACCAATGTTGTTCGGAGAAATAAGACAAACAAAATCTGATTATTTGGCATTACCTGAAGTTTCATCTGAAAATAGAAATTATATCCCTGTGGGTTATGTATCCAAAACAACTATTGCTAGTAATAAGATTTATATGGTTCCAGATGCATCATTATTTGCCTTTAGTATTTTAAGTTCTGTTATGCACAACGCTTGGTTAAAACAAATTTCAGGTCGAATGAAAAGCGATATTTCATATTCCTCTGGTATAGTATACAACAACTTTCCATTTCCAGAAACCCCAACTAGTAAACAAATAAAATCTATTGAAGAAAAAGCGCAAAAAGTAATTGATGCAAGATTAGAATTCCCTAAAAGTTCATTGGCTGATTTATACGACCCATTGACAATGCCGCCAACATTGTTAAAAGCGCATAATGAATTAGACAAAGCTGTTGATCTTGCTTATCGTTCTCAACCATTTATAAACGAAGCCAAACGAATGGAGTTCTTATTTGAATTATACGAAAAATATACTGCTGATTTATTTACAAAAGAAAAAGATAAGAAGAAAAAATAATTCTTAATATGGCAATAGAAGGTATTCAAACATTAGAAATAATTGAGGCAATGGAAAATTTTATAGACAGCATAAGGCCTCCTGAAAACATTAGAAACCAAGTAGATTTGAGCTATAAAATTGAGGAGCAAAGTGTAATCATTTTTGAAATAAGACCTAAGTGGAATAAACCTGCTGAAAAGATGGAATCCAATATTGCTAAATCAACATTTGTTAAGTTAAAAAATGAATGGAAAGTTTTTTGGTTCAGGTCCGATTTGAAATGGCATACGTATACGCCAAAGCCAAGTGTAAAAACGTTGAAGGATTTTTTGACATTAGTAAAAGATGATAAACATTCTTGTTTTTGGGGATAGGAAAAAAATATAAATTTGAATAAATTATTATGAAAATAATTATACACCACAATCATAATGATATAATATTTTACCCATCGCTAATTAAAGTTCCCAATTAATTTTAAACTTAAAAAATTTGCCTATTAATTAAACGAAAAAAGCATGAAAACAAATTACAAATTAGCCTCCATATTAATAATACTATTCAGCTATGGCCTGTCTGCACAACCTTGTCAGCATATTAACATGGGAGCTTCAATAAATTCAGAGCATTCTGAAAACGGGCCTAAAATATCTCCCGACGGAAAAACTTTATATTTCTGGAGGTGGCGGAGCCAAGACGAAAAAAGCAAAAAATACGGACATGACATTTGGAAATCCGAATTGAATTCGGACGGAACCTGGGCTGCCGCATCTAAAATGGGCAAACCTTTCAATACAGGAGATTTTAATGCTGTAGAAGGTGTTGGAAGAAACGGCGGCAGCCTCTTGCTGCATGGTGCATTCAATAAAGGCAAACCATCAGGCAAAGGATTTTCGATGTCAGTTAAAACCGACGGAAAGTGGAGCGCACCTCAGGAAATTGAAATCAAGGACTTTAAAAAAATGGATATGGGGAAATATTCAGGCGGAACTTTATCTAATGATGGAACAGTACTCGTATTGGCCTTCAGCGAAATAAAAGACTCTGAAGAAAACGATTTGTACGTAAGTTTTAAAGAACCTGATGGGACATGGTCAAGACCAAAAAATATGGGAAAGAAGGTTAACAGCGCTTTAGGTGAAGCAGGCCCTTTTATTTCTGCCGATGGCGCCACGTTGTATTTTTCAAGCAACAGACCAGGCGGAGTGGGATGTTATGATATTTATATGACAACAAGGAAAGATAATACATGGGAAAACTGGACAGAACCAAAAAATCTTGGAAGATCAGTAAACACAAATGTTTGTGACATACATTTTTCGATTGATGCAAAAGAAGAGTATGCATATTTAGGCACTGTTAATAACAGTAAGTTTGGTGATGAAGATATTGTTACTGTTAAACTTAACGATTCACTAAAACCAAAAAAAGCTCTGGTTATTCTTACCTCTGATTCTATGTTAGTTCAAAATAAGGTTGATCCTGTGAAAAATGCGACTGCATTACATAATTTTACTTCCGATTCCAGCAACGTTAAAACTGCAGTATCATTTCTTAATTCAAAATTCAATTCATATAATTTCAATATTTATCCGAACCCAACTGATGTGAATTTTTTTCTTGAACTAACCGGAACATATACTAAAAATTTAACGATTACTATTATGGATATGAATGGTAAAATAATTACTAACGAACAAATTGAGCACCTGGACGGCATGTATACAAAACGCTTTGATGTGAGCGAATATTCGAAAGGAATTTATTTTGTTGCCGTAACGGATGGAATTTCAATTGTTTCCAAACGGCTCGTAATTCAATGATGCTGCAAAAGCGACTGAACAAAACTTTCCTCAAGACGCCATTCACCTTTATAAAAGCCTCGCGGATAGAAATATCGGTTTCCGCGAAAGAACATCTTATAAAGAGGCGGCAAAGTGCCTCAAACAAATAAAAATGCTGTATGAGCAGCTTCAAGTTTCGGAAGAATGGACAAAATACTTTGCTGATATTTGCAAAAACTTTGCAAAATACAGGGCTTTGTGGGATGAAGTATAAAAAGCAGGATTGTAAACAAGTCAATCAGCTGCCGAACCAATACAATGTCTTTAATTACCCCGATGTTCAAACCGCGGCTGACTATAATTATGAATGCACAGTTTTTTGAGATCGCCCTAAGCTTTTTTATTTTGCTGAAACGCAAAAGAAATAGTCATTATCTTTACAGCCTTGTATTTAATCTTATTTATCTTATTATAATTTAAAATAAAAATCATGAAAATAATTCTATCGCTTTCATTATGGCTATTATTTTTATCTGTAAATGCTCAGCAGGTAATGACTCCGGAAATGCTTTTACAATTAGGAAAAGTCAGCACAACCGGTATCACAAAAGATGGTAAATCGATTATTTATAGTGTCCGCAGATATAATGTCGCAGACGACAAGACCACCGCAAAAAAATACATAATGCCGGTAACAGGAGGCCCTTCTGCTGAAATAGAAAACACATCTGATTTATTGCCTAACGACCGCATATCTCCAGACGGAAAATATAGTATCAGCAGCAATGAAGTAAAGGTGAAAAATGTATACGGCAAAGATTTTTATCCTCAATTCGGCAAATCCGATGTGATGATATATGATAATCTTAGCTACCGTCATTGGGACACATGGGAAGACGGTTCTTTCGGACACGTGTTTTTAAATACATTAAAAGATAAAAAGGTAACTGACAGCCTCGACCTCATGCCTAATGAGGCATTCGACTGTCCGCAGAAACCATTTGGCGGAGATGAGGATTTTATATGGAGCCCCAGCGGAAAACAAATCATTTATGTCACCAAAAAGAAATTCGGGAAAGACTACGCTTTAAGTACCAATACCGATATTTATTCATATTCTATTGAAACAGGTAAAACCACAAATCTGACTACAGGAATGGAAGGCTATGATATGAAACCAGCCTATTCGTCAAAAGGAGATTTGGGCTTTTTAAGTATGAAAAGAGATGGTTATGAAGCAGATAAAAATGACATTATAGTTGATAACGGAACGGTGAAATTAAATCTTACAAAAGATTGGGATGGAACTGTTGAGGATTTCAAGTGGAGCATTGATGGAACAAAAATATATTTCACTGCCGCTACAGACGGTACCATTCAGCTTTTTGTTGTTGATTATCCGGGGATATCAAAAAAACTGCCTGTTGTAAAACAAATCACCAAAGGGGATTTCGATATTCATGGAATTATTGGTGAGGCTGGAAATTCAATGATTGTAGAAATAACCGATATGAATCATGCGGTAGAAATTTATTCAGCAGATTTAACATCAGGGATAACAAAACAGCTTACTCATGAAAACGATGCAGTGTATAGCTCCATCACACTTAGTAAAACAGAAAAACGCTATGTGACTGCCACAGATGGTAAAAAAATGCTGGTATGGGTAATTTACCCTCCCAATTTTGATGCTGCTAAAAAGTATCCGACATTGCTTTATTGTCAGGGCGGGCCGCAGTCTCCCTTAACTCAGTTTTATTCTTTCCGCTGGAATTTCCAATTAATGGCAGCAAACGGATATATTGTGGTAGCCCCTAACCGCAGGGGTATGGCCGGATTTGGGGTGAAATGGAATGAACAGATAAGCAAAGATTACGGCGGACAGCCAATGCAGGATTATTTATCAGCAATTGATGCTATGTCGAAAGAGCCTTTTGTAGATAAAAACCGCTTAGGTTGTGTCGGCGCCAGTTACGGCGGTTATTCAGTTTATTATTTAGCAGGAATTCATGAAAAACGTTTTAAAACTTTTATTGCTCATGACGGCATTTTTGATTGGAAAAGCATGTATGGAACAACCGAAGAAATGTGGTTTGTAAATTATGATTTAGGGGGAGCTTATTGGGAAAAAGATAACGCAGCTGCACAGAAAAGCTGTAATGAATTCAACCCTATCAATTTAGTAAAAAAATGGGATACCCCAATTTTGATTATCCAAGGCGGAAAAGATTACAGAGTACCTATTGAACAAGGACTGGAGGCATTTCAGGCGGCTCAGCTGCAGGGAATAAAAAGTAAACTGCTTTATTTCCCAAATGAAAATCATTGGGTGCTGAAAGACCAGAACGGACTTGTTTGGCAGCATGAATTTTATAAATGGCTTAAGGAAACATTATAGTTTTTTTTCATTGCGCCAACGAGAAATTAAGGTGCTTTGCAGGTTTTCCAATTTGTTCTGACTGCAAAAAACGCGTGTTTATTTGCAGTCAGATTCAAAAATCCATTCCATTCTCTTTTGTCCAATAGTATTAATATTTTGTTTAATTTCGCGTAAGAGACTAAATACCGAGGTCTAATTAATTGGCAGTATATTTATGTGGATTTCAATAGCCCGATTTATTTTAAGGAACAGGTTAAAAATAATTATTGCACTAAGTGCAATTACTCTTTTTATGGGGTATTTTGCTCAAAAAGCAGACATTACCTATTCTAACCCATCACTATTACCGGAGAACGACACTACAGCAGTTGAATATGTTAAATTTAAAAAAATATTCGGCCAGGATGGAAGTGTTATGGTTATCGGCATACAGGATGAAGGACTATATACCCTTCAGCGTTTTGGGGATTGGTATGATTTGGGAAACGAAATTAAAAAAGTAAATGGTGTAAAGGCTGTTGTATCAGTAGCGCGGCTTCAAAATATTGTTAAAAATGACAGTTTAGGAACGTTTGAAAAGAAACCTCTCGTTACGCGTAAGCCTCAATCACAAGCTGAAGTTGACAGCATCAGGGCGACTATCCATCATCTTCCGTTTTTCCGAGGTATAATCTACAATGATTCCACTAATTCCACATTAATGGCCATCACCTTTGAGACTAAGGAGCTGAATACCAAATACCGTTTTGTAATAGTTGATTCTATAAAAATGCTGGTGGAAAAGTTTCTTGTCAAAAACAAGGTTGATGTGCATTATTCAGGAATGCCGTATATACGCACATCGGTAGCTCGTAAAATACAGCATGAAATGTTTTTGTTCATGATGTTGGCGATATTAGTAACTGCCGTTATTTTATTTATTTTTTTCCGTTCAATACTTCCTGTTGTATTTTCCCTGGTTGTAATAATTGTAGGTGTTATATGGTCGGTAGGGTTATTAGTTTTGTTCGGATATAAAATTTCGGCTTTAACCGGGCTGATCCCGCCTCTATTGATTGTTATCGGAGTCCCAAACTGCATAATGCTGTTAAATAAATACCATACCGAATTCGGGAAATCCGGCAATCAAATGCAGGCGTTGTCTAACTCAATTGAAAAGGTAGGTATTTCATTATTTCTGGCAAACATTACGACAGCTATTGGGTTTGCCGTATTTTGTTCTACTGATACCCCAATGCTTTTCGAATTCGGTATTATTTCATCTATCAGCGTAATATTAACCTATGCTGTTTCATTGATGCTGGTTCCGATTGTATTTAGTTTTCTGCCGCAGCCTTCAGTAAAACACACCAAACATTTACAAAGCAAACTTATTTCAAAAGTTTTAGAACATGTGGATTATTGGGTGCACAATTACCGTCCCCGCATTTATATTTCAGTGATCGTAATTGTACTTATTTCCATTTTGGGAATTACTAAATTACTCCCCTTAGGTTACGTAGTGGACGATTTGCCAAGTAAGGACCCCGTATTAATAGATCTTAAATATTTCGAAAAAAATTACCATGGTGTATTGCCTTTTGAAATAAGCATTGATACAAAGAAACCAAATGGTGTTTTTTCTGACGGAGGACGCACATTATACAAAATCAATAAACTTCAAAAATTAGTCCTTCAGTACCCCGAATTTTCAAAAGCTATGTCCATAGTGGAAGGGATTAAATTTGCTAACCAGGCCTATAATGCCGGAGCAGAAAAGCAATACAGGCTTCCCGGGGCAATGGAATTGCAGCAAATTGCTGGTTTCGTCGGCGGAAGCGCCAAGGATAAACAGGATCAATTTATTGCTTTTATTGATACCGCCAAACGTTATACCCGTGTGAGTATTCAGATGAAAGATGTTGGGTCTATTAAAATGAGAGCCCTTATAGAGGAGCTTAACCCCCGGGTAGACAGCGTTTTTAATTTTGATTTCGAAACTAATGCATGGGCTGCAGCCGATAAAAATTATAATGTAGTTTTTACCGGAAGCAGCTTAATGTTCGTAAAAGGGAATCAGTTTTTGGTGACAAATTTGTTGGAAAGTGTGCTGCTTGCGATAATACTTATTGCTATTGTAATGTATACATTATTTATGTCCCCAAGAATGATTTTTATTTCAGTAATTCCAAGTTTAGTACCATTGATAATTACAGCAGGATTGATGGGCTTTTTTCATATATATTTAAAACCGAGTACCATTTTAATATTCAGCATTGCTTTTGGTATTTCATCCGACGGCACCTTATATTTTCTTACCAAATACCGCCAGGAACTGAAGGGGCAGAAAATCAGTATTTCAAAGGCCGTATCTCTTACTATTAAAGAAACAGGGGTAAGTATGATTTATACAGCGATTATTTTATTTTTCGGTTTTGGTATTTTTGCCGCTTCCAGTTTTGGCGGAACTGCGGCTTTGGGAATTTTAATTTCAGGAACGCTTTTAGTTGCATATTGCTCAAACCTTGTGTTATTACCTTGTTTTCTGCTTTCGCTTGAGAAACGTTTAACCAATAAAGAATTTTTACAAACACCTCTTATTGATATAGATTTCCCTGCAGATACTCCTAAGAAGAAGAAAAAGAAACTCTTCCAATTAAATAAAAGCAAAGAAGAAAGCGCATCCAATACTCCTAAGTCATAGATGTAATTGCGCAGCTTTTGAAATGTGATATTATGCGCAGTTTTTTCGAATCATTAATTTTCCATTTCCAACAAATACTTTTTAAAAGCTGCTGGTTTTGTAAAAATATACCCTGATTGGAAAACCCAGACTAAAAACCTAAAGTGTATTCAGCTATCAGAGTTCTTTATTATAACAACAGACAAGCTTTTGTCATTCTCGTTTTTTTGCCGGCACTGCTGCATTCTCTAACCCATCACAATCAACGCACTCAAGTCCTTGTTTAGTCATTATCCACCTGCGGTTCACCATATCATTATCAAAGGCATCATTTAAATTATCAATGTCAAAGATTATTTTCTCCATTGATTTACTTAAAAAAATCATTTTGTTTACAGGAACTTTCAAAACCAATTTTACATTTTGGGCTCGTAATTTGTCCGCACTTTCTACATCAAAATAACTATTGAAATTTATTGTTGAATCTATCTGAGTTACACTATAATTAATGTTTTTGGCACGATATCCTGCTTCTTTATTATTAAATCCCTGAGCAGATTTTCCGGCAATTAATTCGAAATTATCTGTTGGGCTGGCTGCAATATTAAGAGTCGGGTATCCCAATCTGAATTTATTTTCATCCTTTGAAATCATTGTCCATCCTCCAAAATGTATTTTGCGGCGGTGCTGATAATTTAGGCTAAAATCATCTTCGGATAAAGGTTTTAAATCAAGATAAAGTGTATTTCCTTTCGGCTGAATAATGCTGATATTTTGTTTTGTATTTGCCTGTTCCGAAAAATCAGCACCAAGCTGGAGCCCGGTATATATAATTAATACAAGTCCGCTAAGCCATAAAATATTTGCTGTATATTTTACAATTTTATTTTTTTGCTTTATGTCAAATAAATATTTTACACCGCCGTAAATTATTGATATTAAAGGAATGCCGAGGAACAAAATTAAACCAATTACTGCTAAAGGAATCGGCAAATCATTAGGTAAAACAGCTGTACTTAACTGGTATAGTGAAAAATGGATGGCGGCGCCTGGTGTATCAAAAACTGAAATGGTGCCCCAGCCAAAAAGCGCTGCCAACAGGCCTATCATCAGCAAAATGGCAATAATAATTAAAAATGAAGCAGTAACTTTACCAACAACTTTAAGGATAGAATAAAGCAATTCTCCAATAAAATCAACCGCGCTGTTTATTGTAGATTTAACACGTCTTTTATTTTCCGGCGATTTTACTTCATTACCGAAGTCTTTCATCCGTGTTTTAAACCCTTCAAACTCATCATTTACAGCCTTTCCAATGTTGTTTATGTCAACTTTTTCGCCGCGCATTTCTAATTTTTCTGCAGTAGTTTTCGCTTTAGGAATAATTATCATTAATATAATATACAATAACAAACCAGAACCGAACACGAAGAAACTAACAGCAAAAGCGGCACGAAGCCAAATCGGGTCAATATCGAAATAGGAGGCAATACCAGAGCAAACCCCTCCGATTATTTTATCGTCAGGATCGCGGAATACCCGCCTTCTTTTGTTATTTGCGTAGTATTCTGTTTTTTCGCTGTTATCATGGCTTGCTGATGATTCGCTTTTACTGTTTTCGCTTTCCCCTGCAAAATCCTCCGCTTTGCCCATTACAGCTATCATGCTTTCAATGTCCTCCATCAATACCGCCTGTTTAACTGCGCTCACTTTACCCTGAAGCATTTCCGCAATACGAGCTTCTATATCGCTCATTATTTCATCGCAGCCTTCCGAATCTTTAAAATAACCTTTTATGGTTGAAAGGTATTTGTTGAGTCTGTCATAAGCATCTTCTTCAATATGAAAAATAGTGCCGCTTAGGTTCATTGTTATGGTACGGTTCATTTTCTTAGTTTTTTAAATGTTTGTATTTACTATTTGAAGTTTAAAACTTTATTTTTTCTGATAAACATCCGTCTTTCCGCTCATATTTTTTGTTTACGGCAGCGCTTGATTATTGTTATTATGGTGTCTGCCAAAACATGTTTGGGTTATTGGTTTTATAAATTATAAATTCTGTTTTGCTTTTTTCGTCTGTGCGGTTAGTTTTATCAATAGACTTAACAAAGTAATCTAATGGAACAAGCCGCAAATAAGTAATTTTTTTTCCAGCCTCACTTGTTTCTGAATCATATTCACTGCTCATTGGACATTCAAACAAATAGAGGTTTTTAGTCATATAGTTATACAGATAATGGTCTATAGTTTCTGATGTTTTCCGGTTCCAGTTCGCATCCGGATTTATTATTAATGGCTCGTCTTTAATTATTCTTTCTCTCACTTCCTCAATGCTTAATAATTCTCCTTTTTCATTCATAACATACGCATCAAATGTAGGGTCGATCCACAACCATTTTTTCAGTTCACTTGAATACACTGTATTTATAACATGGCAATCATTATCGCTCTGTAAGCTGTCTTTTGGCAAACAAGTTATAAACCTTGATTTTATTCCCAGTGATAAATAGCATTCATTCAAAACCGTTGCCAACCCTCGGCAATTAAGCCCTCTGTTGTCCTTTTTGCAAACGGCTATCATGTTCACAGCATTTTTCACTTCTGGATTTCCATGCTCTCCGTCATGCGGAACCAAATTATGGATCCAGTGAAGTACATTTAATATTTGGGAAACTTCATTTCCCGTTCCTGCAGCAGAATCTAAATTAAAGGCTTTGCGCAATGCAGCAAGATGCGGATTATCGGGTGATTGATACGTGAATTTTGGTAAATCATTCTTCTCATTCAAATTATATTTACCTGCGTTTTTTAATGTTTCCTTGTTTGACGGCAGGTAAGCTATTTGAGTATAAGCGCTGTCTTTGTTATTCAACAGAATTATAAAATTATATCTTTCATTAGGTTTTACAGTAAATGAGATCGAATCAAGATCAGTAATGAATGTAACTTTTTTATTTTTATTTGGAGTAGTATATATGTCGGGTTTCAATTCCAGATTAATTGTCCATGCATTTTTATCTAAGGTGCCGTCATCTCTTACAGCAACTATGGTTGATGATGCTTTGATCACAGGAAGTTTATGTTGTGCAAATAATGTTTGTCCTATAAAAAGAAGTATATGTAATAGTTTTAGTTTCATATTTTTATTTATTGTTCGTTAGTTTCAAATAAGTACTTCCCTTAGCATTACAGCGGACATATAACTTTTTACTTATTTTGTGTTGTTTTTTTTACCGCATCCACCAGTTCGTTCCATGTAGTTTCCAATTCAGTTAGGAACTGTTCACCTAAAAGAGTCAGCTTATAATATTTACGAGGCGGGCCTGAGGCGGACTCTTCCCATCTATAACTTAACAAGCCGTCATTTTTTAAGCGCATTAACAATGGATAAAGTGTTCCTTCAACTACAATGAGTTTTGCTTCTTTCATTTTGTTAATTATTTCAGATGGGTATTGGTCTCCTTTTGAAAGTACTGACAAAATGCAAAACTCAAGAACGCCCTTTTTCATCTGCGCTTTTGTATTTTCAATGTTCATCATATTATTGTTTAATATTTAAATGCTTTTTATTTATTTTATTTGTCATTTATCAATCCAAATAATTTAGTGTGAATCTGTATTCATCAACTCTAATAAAATTGACTCTGCAAACATAATACAAAAAACAGTACCTTGTATCACATAGTACTATAATAATTTTATTGGCTTGATAATAAGCCACTTGAAAAACAACTGTAATTTGAAAAATTAACTATTTGGCCTGATTTTGTTTTTTAAAACAGAGTTTTGTGACCAAAAAAACCAGCATTTTTTTCATTTGGAATTTTATTCCTTGATTTTATAGAAAAGGGCAGATAAAACAAATCAGTTTCAAATTTATCTTAAAAGACTCATAACCTGAGTGCGATTGTTAATTTAGGCTAAAGCCCAACAATAACAGGAGTTTATCAAATCCACGCCTTAAAAGGCGTGGCAATTATTTCAAACAATTTAATAATTTGCATGGATTGTTGCCACGGTCTTCAGACCGTGGTAGTATAACAAACAATTTTATTGGGCTTTAGCCAAAATAGTTTCGTATTATTAATCGAACTCAGGTTCCTAAAATATAGGGCAAACAATGAAGCATCATTATAAAAAAGAAAAATTTTAAGATTTACTCTTTTCCCCAGATTCAATTTTATAAAATAATATCCGTAAATTGCAGTATAATAAAACTAAAAAAATTACAATGATAAAACTGAAACAATTATTTGTCCTTATTGTCGCTGCTGTTATCAGTATATCGGGTTTGATTGCTCAGATCATTAAGTCAGACATAAAATTGCCTGCTCACACTCAATTGGCACGTTACAACAAACCTGCTTCACGTTTTAAAATGCCATCCGGCATTAAATCCGATGATTATATTGAAAAAACCGTGATTGTAAAAGTTAAACAGCAATTTCGCAGCATTTGCTCAGATGATAAAATTGAAAACTCTCTTTTTAAATCTTTATACAATAGTATAGGAGGAATTAGTTTGGTAAAAAAATTCCCGCATACCAAAGCCCCGGAACGGCTTGTAAATGAACAGGGACAACCTCTTGCCGATTTAACATTGATTTACGAATTCAGCTACAGCGGCTCTTTTCAATTAGAAAAAGTGATAAGCAAATTTGCCGCACTGCAGTTATTTGAATATGCCGAACCTCACTATCTTCAGCATCTATGCTATACCCCAAACGATCCTAATTTATCAACTCAATATGCCATCACTAATATTCAGGCGGAAGCTGCATGGGGCGTAAATAATACAACCGCACGCGGTGATACAAATGTGGTCATCGGCATTACCGATACCGGCGTAGAGCCTAATCACCCTGATTTAAAAAATAACATTAAGCATAATTATGCCGATATAATCGGAGGCGGCGATACTGACGGCGATGGCTATATCGATAACTATTCAGGATGGGATTTGGGTGAAAATGATAATGATCCTACTTATAACGTGAATTCGCATGGGGTGCATGTTTCAGGCATTGCCGCAGCATCGGTTGATAATCGAATTGGTATAGCAGGCGTCGGTTTTAATTTTAAATTTTTACCAATAAAAATTACTGATGCTGGCGGTATACTTACTAAATCATACGAAGGCATAACTTACGCTGCCGATCACGGCTGTGCCGTTATTAATTGTTCGTGGGGGGGAGTTGGCGGAGGTCAAATGGGACAGGATGTAATAAATTATGCAACTATAAATAAAAATGCTTTAGTTGTTTGCGCAGCCGGAAATGATGGCCTTGACGAAGTTTTTTATCCTGCCGCTTATAAGTATGTTATCAGTGTGGCAAATACCAAAAGTGATGACCGGCGTTCTACTTCTTCAAATTATAATTATACTGTTGATGTTTGCGCTCCGGGCGAAAATATTAATTCAACCTGGCCCGTGAACGGATATTCTTCCCAAACAGGTACGTCAATGTCTGCGCCATGTGTATCGGGAGCTGCAGCCATTGTTAAATCTTTTTTCCCTTCTTATACTGCTTTACAAATCGGAGAACGCTTAAAGGTTACCTGCGACAATATTTATTCTTTAATGAGTCCTATATATGCTAATAAACTGGGCAACGGCCGTATTAATTTGTTTAAGGCTTTAACTTTAGGATCATCGCCGTCTGTATTAATGACACAACGCAATTTTACTGACAATAATGATGAAACATTTGTAATCGGAGATACATTGCGATTAACAGGAAATTTTATTAATTATCTCGGAGCCACGGTAAATTTAACAGCTGCACTATCTACAACCTCACCTTATGTGAGCATTTTAGACGGCACAACTACACTTGGGGCTGTTAATACATTAGGAATAGTTAATAATAACGGGGATCCATATACAATCAAAATACTTCCTTCCGCTCCTGCAAATCAGTCGGTCTTATTTAAACTAACTTATACCGATCCCGCAACATCATACACTGCTTATGAATTTTTTACAGTTATTGTAAATGTAGATTATATGAATATTACAATCAATGATATAGCAACAACCATAAGCAGCGGCGGACGAATTGGATACAGTCAGGATGGTCAGGTAGGAGGGTTGGGATTCAATTATATGAATAACGGAACTATTTTATATGAAGCAGGATTAATGATTGGAGTAGATGGAACAAAGGTTTCGGATGCGATTAGAGGAGTAACAACGCCAGAAGCAGATTTTCAGTCGGTAACTGCAGTGCGCAATATTTTGCCGGCCGTATTTTCTGAATTTGATGTTGACGGCACGTTTAAAGACAATCTTGCGACGACTCCATTGCCAGTTACTATTCATCATAAAGCTTTTGCGTGGAGCAATGCCGGCAACAGGAAATATGTTATAGTTCAATACATTATTAAAAATACAGGAACTTCTGGTTTAACGAATTTATATGCTGGTATTTTTGCTGATTGGGATATTAATGCCGTTACTTTTGCTTCGAACCGTGCATCCTTTGATGCAGCAAATAAAATGGGCTATGCCTTTTACACAGGAAACAACGGAACTTATGCAGGAGTAAAATTGCTTACGAATAGTGCACCGGTTTTGCATTATGCTGTTGACAATATTGTCGGAGGCGCAGGCGGTGCAGATTTAAGTACAGGCGGTTATGACGGCAATGAAAAATATTTGACGCTTTCAACCAACCGCTCTGATGCCGGAGCATCCGGGGCAGGTGCTGATGTTATTGATATAGTTAGTACAGGCCCCTATTCCATTGCTGCGGGAGATTCTATTAGAGTGGCTTTTGCGGTGATTGCCGGTGATAATTTATCGGATATTCAAACAAGTGCAGTAAATGCACAGATTATGTATGATGGATTATACGCTCCTCTTGGAATTTCAAGCCTAAATACTAATAGTTTAGATATGATGAGCGTTTATCCAAACCCTGCTGATAATCAAGCTGTGATTGATATCACTATCGCGGAAGAGGCGGTAATAGAACTAAAAATATTTAATATCTTGGGCGAAGAAATTAAAGTAATTGCATCAGGGAAAATGCAGGCAGGTAATCACCGTTTTATTCAGGATTTATCATCACTTGCCGGCGGATTGTATTATTATCAATTAACTGCGGGCGGTAAAAAACAGGTGAAAAAGTTAATGGTAAATAAATAATTTTTCAGCAGTCTATTAAGCGGTAGGCAATTAGGCCGCAGGCAAATTATTGTAATATATTGCATGCTGTTAAATTGCTGAATTGCTAAATTGTTTTATATATTTGCACAAATTAAAATTACTATGGATTTAAGCGGAATTATTTCAATTGCAGGAATGAGCGGACTTTATAAAGTTGTGGCTCAAACTAAAAACGGGTTAATTGTTGAATCAATTACCGATAAAAAACGTGTGCCGGTTTATGCCACACACAAAGTAAGTACATTAGACGATGTTAGAATTTATTCAACCGGCGAAGATGTGCCTTTGAAAGACGTTCTTCAAAAAATTTATGAAAAGGAAAAAGGCGGGACTTCAATTGACCATAAATTGTCTGACGCAGAACTGAAAACATATTTCAAAGCAGCTTTTCCTGAATATGACGAGGACAGAGTATATGTTTCAGATATAAAAAAAGTAATTAACTGGTATAACGCACTTCACAAACAAGGATTGCTGGAGAAAAAAGAAGAGAAGCCGG
>CAISYK010001014.1 GCA_903889605.1 uncultured Bacteroidota bacterium | reverse complement strand
CGTCTTTATATGCTGTAATAAATGCACCTGGGTATCCGCTTAACAGCATGTCCACTTTCAGCTTAGCTGCCGGCTCAAAAGAAGTGAATGAACCTGTCATATATTTATATAATCCATCTTCAGTTTTTATCTCAATCAAATCCTTGATATCTCTAAATACTGATTTTGAAAGTCGTTTTCTGTAAGCCCCAAGCTGAACACGCAACACAATACCGGGAGTATTCAGAACTTTATTAGAACTGCTGCTGCTTAATTTATTCTTAGAATCAGATGCGTCAGTATTTGTATTTTTATTATTCTTAGAATTAGCTGCAATTGAATTTGGGTTTGTTAATTTACTATTCAGAGCATTACTCACCATTAAATTATTTTTAACATCAACTAAACTAAGCGGAGCTTTATTAGGATAAACCTCTTTGACTTTATCCCCGCTGTCATCGGCCAAAAATATTTTTTTCAATGTTTTTAATTGGGTATCCTTTTCATCAAGTGCAAAAAGTACATTCCGGTCGGGCTTCAGTATACGAAAATGAACGATACCCATATCATCAGTTGTGGCGGTTTGAAGTATTTTACCGTTTTCATCAATTAAATTTACTTTTGAATTGGCTAAAGGAGTATTATTTTCCCCTACAAATTTCCCTTTAAAATCATCATTCGATACCGCATCCTTTGCATTTACCGCATTATTGCTTGCATAAGAAGATGCATCATAGTACTTTGAATTTAGTTTATAAACAATCTTGGTATCAGTTAAACCTTCACTGATAAGCTGCTGCCTGCGTTTTTCAGCATCCTGATAATTTGTAAATTTTCCGGCTGTATAAATTGTTGAAGAATCATTATTATTAGAGCTGGAAATATCACTTATGCTTAGAAATTTAGTCATCAAATTTGCAGGAAGCCCTTTCTTAAACGTTCCTAATTCAACGGCGAATTCCTTTTGTCCTAATTTACTAAAAGCCGGGTCGCGATTGTCTACAAGACCGAAATCGCCGGTGGAATCCATATAAAGACGATACTGATATGCAATAAGCGAATCACTCATCTGCACCCCTCTTGTATTCACCATAGCACCTTTAGGAGATTTAATTTCATCGTCTCTGTAATTCGGGATACCGTCTTCGTCATCATCAAGCGGACAGCCGCTTGCATCCACAACAACCCCTGCAGGAGTTCCCTGACATTGGTCATTCCAATCAGTAACTCCATCCTTGTCCATATCATCTAAATCAAGAGCAGCAAAATCCACATCTTTAAAATGGTCATCCATTTCCTTCTCGACTTTTCTCTTCTCGCTTTGTTTAGTGCCCAAGCTGTAATGAATGGAAAAGGAAGTCATCATAAAATTATCATTTTTTGAGTTTCCCTGGCGGCTGCCGGCACTTTTTTCTGTAACACCATCAATATAATCAGTAAATGTAAAGTGCATTGAAGCGCCTAATTTAAAATCCCAAAAATCATTAATTTTAAGTATAGCTCCCACTCCCACAGGTATTGCAAAAGAGCGCTCCGGATATTTTCCAAACTTATCCAAATTCAACTCACGAATATCAGATTCATAAGTATAATCACGGTAAATTTCTACAGCCTGATTCGCGTCGGCTGACTGCTCATCCATATTACGAATAGTACCATCCGACCAGTAATAATATTTATTACCATTTTTATCTTTCAAATCTGTTTTTGAAAGAAACTCGAATGATTCAATTCCTACTGAAATATAAGGGCTTGCGGTACGTTTTTTCGGTAAAAAATTATCAAAGTTATATTCTAAATTAATACCGCCTGCACGTATTTGGGACTCAAAATTGAGATTACGGTTATTAGGAGCAAATCTTTCATTTGCACCCAGTTTTCCAAAAATAACATGAAAGTTTAAAAGTAAATAATTGGTAACAGGCTGTGACATACTTAAATCAAAAGCTAACCTGCTTACCATCGGTGCCTGAAAGTGCTTATTGTATAAATCGCCGTAAAAAGAGAACATTCCTGTTCCCACGCCAATGGTTGGTGTGACAATTAATTCGGAAGTAGATTTTCCTTTTAATGAATCTGTTTCAGCCAAACTCTCAACCCTACTTGATTTAGCGCTGGTAACGCTATCTGGGAATGCTGTAATTTTGGTCTGTGCAAAAGAGAAACAAGTTATCAGTAAAAAAAATAAAATGCCTTTTAATTTGTGAATCATAAACACAAATATAATAAATCAATTTGACAATGAGCAAATTTGATAATTTGATAATTTATTGGTTTGAAGATTTGATAAAAACAGGCAATATTTGAACTAAATCAAATTATCTGAACCATTTTTGACTGCTTATCATCAATGCTTCCTGAACTGTAATTCGTTTGTTTCTATTGTATGCGGTTACAAATGGGGCGATTACACCTTTTGGTTTAAATGTTTCACGAGCATCACGTGCCTCTTTATATTCATTATGGGAGCCAACGAGATATTTTCTGAATCCTTCTTCCATTCTAGGATCTATTGATGAAGCGCTCAAATTATAAAGACTTGCAACTGCACTTGCACTTTTAGCTTTCTGTAAAGCTAAAATCTGAACATGGTAAACAACTTTTCCCTGCGGGGAAGGAATGTTATTAGCAGCCAAAGGTTTAGTGGGTTCTTCTGTTCCTTCAACCTTAGGTTCTTTAGTCGGTTTGACAGGTTCTTCATTTTGTACAACAGCGGCCCCGCCTGCTCCTATTGAAATTGTACTTGTCGGCACAACAAACTTTCTTGTTTCGTCATTTTCAATGTAAGAGAATACACCATCAATAATTTGATCCCCAGTTACATCTTTAACCTTTACTTTATAAGATACCTTAAATTCAGCCTGAGCTGGCAGTGATACCCAAATATACCTGACTTTTTGATCGGCAAATGAAAATGACCCGCCGGCTGATTCTATTGCAGTTGCAGTAAATCCATAAGGCAGTACTTCCATAAATTTAGCAAAGCCGCTTAAATTACCTTTGTTTACTGAAACTTCCACAACAAATTCATTGGATGCTGAAGCAGGAACCTTTCGAACACATGTGAATGGTGCTGCATCAGTAGATGCCGGACTTTTAGTCACTGCCGCCGGAGTTTCTGCCGCCGGAGTTTCTGCTGCAGGAGTTTCAGCTGCCGGGGTTTCTGCTGCAGCTACAGCGGCAGGTTCTCCGCCTTCACCGCCTATATTAATTGTTGCCGATGCTATTTCAGCTGTTTGTTTTGCGTTATCTGTTACATAAGAAAATTTCCCTGAAATAGTCTGTTCACCACTAGTTCCTGCAGCAACTTTTACTTTATATGATACTTTAAATTCAGGATCATTCGGCAGCGACATCCAAATAAATTTCACAATTTGATTACTAAATGTATAAGAGGCTCCCTGACTTTTATCTTCAACAGCAGTAAATCCGGCTGGCAGTTCTTGCTGTAGTTTTGCAAACCCAACAGTAGCTCCTTTTTTAACAGTTAAGGTTACAGTAAATTCACTTTCAGCTTTAGCTGAAGATGGGACGCTTTGTGTTACCGTAACTCCTTCAGTAAATAAAAACTGGTAAATCAACAAAGCCAAAGTGTTGAATAGTAAAATTGCAAATTTTAACATAAATACATAAGATTAATTTGATAGTTTTCTAACTAAATATGCGGATAATTAAATAAGATTATTTTCAAATTTGTCAATTATCGATACCATTTTTGATTACTTACCATCAGTGCTTCCTGAACTGTAACTCGTTTTCCTTTATTGTATGCCGTTACAAAAGGACCAACTACACCTTTCGGTATAAATGTTTCTCTGGCATCGCGAGCCTCTTTATATTCATTGTGCGACCCAACAAGATATTTTCTAAATCCTTCTTCCATTACTGGATTAATTGATGAAGGATTAATATTATAGAGCGCGCCGACTACGCTGGCACTTTTAGCTTTATGCAGGGCTAAAATTTGAACATGGTAAATTATTTTGCCCTGCGGCGGCGGTATCACGTCAGCCGGCGGTAATTTACTAATCTGTTTGTTATCGGTCTTATCGGTTTTTACAGCAACCTGAGTCCCTCCTCCGGCACTTATAGATATTTTACTTATTGGTAAAGCATACTTTTTTGTATCCTCATTATCAATATAGGAAAATAGCCCTTCAATAATTTGGTCACCAGATGCATTTTGAACATTTACTTTATATGATATTTTAAATTCAGGCTCAGTAGGCAGCGTTACCCATATAAATCTGGCTTTTTGATCAGCAAAAGAGAATGATGCTCCAGCCGATTCCATTGCAGATGCAGTAAACCCCGACGGCAATGATTCAACCAATTTGGCAAAACCGCTTATATTTCCTTTGTTTAGAGTAACTTCTACAATAAATTCATCGGATGCAGTACTTGGAGCATTTCGTACAATACTTATTGGTGTTGCATCAGCACCGGAAGTGGTTGTGATTGTTTTATCTGTATCCGCTCCTCCTGTAGTTGTTTTATCAGTACCTGTACCTGTTGCAGTTGTTTTATCTGTATCCGCTCCTCCTGTAGTTGTTTTATCAGTGCCTGTGCCAGCTGCAGTTGTTTTATCTGCGGCAGCAATATCTCCTCCTTCACCTATGGTAATTATAGATGGCTCTATTTCTGTAGTTTGTTTATCATTATTGCTCACATAAGAAAATTTACCTGCAATAGTCTGCGCACCGCTGATTCCTGCAGCAACCTTTACTTTATATGATAGTTTAAGCTCATGATCATTTGGCAGCGACATCCAAATAAATTTCACTGTTTGATTGCTGAAAGTAAATGCAGCTCCGCTGTTTTTATCTTCCACAGCAGTAAATCCAGCAGGGAGCTCTTGCTGAAGTTTTGCAAATCCTACAGCTGCCCCTTTATTAATTGTTAGCTCCACGGTAAATTCACTGCCGGCTTTTGCTGACGTTGGGATACTTTGCACTACAGTTACTGCATCCGCAAATAAGAAATGGTAAATCAGCAACGTAAGCGTGTTGAATAGTAAAGCTGCAATTTTTAACATAAATACATGAGATTAATTTGATAATTTAAAAATTTGTTACGGTCATTTTCAAATTGATTATTGTTCAAAGAAAAAATCTATTAAGTCATTTAATTTTTCAACCGTGAAATCTGAATCACCTTCAAAAAATGCGTCAATAGCTTTAGCGATTTCATCAGTTGAAATATAACCGTCGTTGTTTAAGTCAGCTGATTTTAAAGCGAAAGGAACATCCCCCTTTTTATGTGTTCCTTTAGTTTTAGATTCTACATCTTTCATATACTTTAAACTCGGATTTTCATTAAATAACTGACTGCGTTCAGTGGCGACAGAATTAAATTTTGTTTGGCGTTCGGCCAGCATTTTTTCAGTTATTGTTACACCATTTTCATCAACAAATGCACCTATTTTAGTCAGCGGTTCTTTATCAAGATAATCAGGAACACCATCCTGATCAT
>CAISYK010001013.1 GCA_903889605.1 uncultured Bacteroidota bacterium | reverse complement strand
TGGCTTCCGAAAGTATGCATGGGAGAGGTTATGTTAATGACGGAGATGGAATAGCCGCAAATTATATTCGTTCAGAGTTCCGCAAACTAAAATTACTTTCGTTTACGGAGGATTATTACCAGAGGTTTGATTTCCCAGTCAATACTTTTCCGGGAGAGATGAGTGTGAAAATTGACGGCAGTAATTTAATACCTGGAAAAGATTTTATAGTTTTTTCTCATTCTCCTTCATTTACCGGAAAATACCCTGTCGTTATTGCTGATGAAAAGCTTGTCCTGAAAAAAAAACGTTTCGAAAAATTTCTTAAAAAGGATTTCAGAAATAAAATTTTAGTTGTAAATGATACTGGTAAACAAACTCCGCAGCTTCATGACCTACTTGGAAACAACTGCAGCGCAAGGGCTGTAATTGCTTTAAAAGATAAGTTAACCTGGAGTGTCGGGCGCGAAGTAAATAATTATCCCTTAGTAGAAATATTGAGAACCGCTGTCAGCAAACCAAAAGAAATTGAAATAACAATCGAAAATAAATTCATTACCAACCATCAATCTCAAAATGTTATAGGATATGTTAAGGGCTCTGAATATCCTGATTCTTTTATTGTATTTTCTGCACATTACGACCATTTAGGACAAATGGGCAAAGATGTATATTTCCCGGGAGCAAATGATAATGCAAGCGGCTGCGCCATGCTGCTTAACATGGCAAAATATTATTCAATGTCCGAGCACAAACCTAAATATTCCATTGTATTTATGGCATTTTGCGGCGAAGAGGCTGGTTTACTTGGTTCTAAATAGTTTACTGAAAATCCATGATTCCCTCTTAACAATATTCGTTTTTTATTGAATATGGACATCATGGGAACAGGTGAAGATGGTATTACTGCAGTAAATGGTTCTATTTTTAAAAATGAATTTGACAATTTGGTGAAAATAAATGTCCAGAATAATTTTATTAAAGATGTGAAAATCCGCGGAAAAGCTGCTAACAGCGATCATTATTTTTTTTCCGAAAAGGGGGTAAAAGCATTTTTCATTTATTCGATGGGCGGAATAAAAGCATATCATGATATCTACGATAGAGCAGAAACCTTACCTTTGAATGAATTTGAAAATTTATTTAAATTGATAACATCGTTTGGCAATTATCTTCAAAATTAGCATGATCAATTCACCCTTTTTCGAAGGGTAAATAAAAAAAAACTGCACAAACATGAAATTATATATCGTACCTACACCTATCGGAAATCTTGAAGATATTACTCTTCGGGCTATCCGCATTTTAAAAGAAGTTGATTTGATTTTAGCGGAAGACACTCGAAAATCAGGCATACTTTTGAAACATTTGAACATTTCAAAAAAAATGTTTGCTCATCACATGCACAATGAACATAAAACAGCGTCAATGATTGCGGAACGCATTGCAAATGGTGAAAATATAGCACTGATAACAGATGCCGGAACCCCAGCTATTTCTGATCCCGGTTTTTTATTGGTGCGTGAGTGCATAAAAAAAGGAATAGATATTGAATGTTTGCCCGGGGCAACAGCCTTTGTCCCTGCCTTGGTAAATTCCGGATTACCCAGTGATTCATTTTGTTTTGAGGGATTTTTACCGCAAAAGAAAGGACGTCAGACAAAGATAAAATCATTGCTGAATGAGCCTCGTACAATGATTTTTTATGAATCGCCGCATCGCTTAATTAAAGCACTCGAGCAGTTCATAGAGTATTTTGGTGCTGACAGGAAGGCATCTGTATCACGTGAACTTACAAAAATGTTCGAAGAAACCAAACGCGGTACCCTGCAGGAAATACTTGATTATTTTAAAGACAAAACAATTAAAGGCGAAATTGTAATAGTACTGGAAGGCAATAAAGAATAGGCAATTTAATAACAACTCCTTACGCCCCCTCCCCTTTAGAGATGGGATTAAGTGGGGGAGGCTTAATAATTTTATATGGAAAATGCAAAGGTAGAAATAGGAGCCCCGCCGGGTACAATTATTTATAGCGGCAAAGAGAGCAATGAGAAAGTAAAAATTACACTTATTGAATATAATGAAACCGAATTTGTCGAAAAGAATTTTTATGATTTTTCGGAATGTGTGAACTGTGTAAACCCTAACATGGTGAAATGGATAAATGTTGATGGAATACACAATGTTGAATTAATTGAAACCATCGGCAAACATTTTATTATCCATCCTTTGACTCTTGAAGACATTGTTCATACCGATCAGCGTTCTAAATTTGAAGATTACGATAGTTATGTTGTGTCAATAATGAAAATGCTTTATTATGATGCCGAAATCCGCTCTGAACAGCTGAGCGTTATCTTATTGGATGGGATTGTTATTTCATTTCAGGAAATAGACGGCGGTGATGCTTTTGATATGATACGAAACCGTATCCGCCAGGGAAAAGGACGCATCCGCAAAATGGGGGCCGATTATTTAGCATACGCTTTATTGGATGCTGTAGTTGATTGTTATTTTGGCATCCTTGAAAAAATAGGTGACAGGATAGAGTTATTGGAAGAGGAAGTTATGGAGGAGCCATCAAAACAGACACTGCAGCAGATTCATCACATGAAGCGTGAAATGATTTTTCTGCGCAAAGCCGTTTGGCCGATGCGCGAGTTAATTAATAATATTGAACGAAGTGAAACCGAATTAATAAAACCCAGTACTGATATTTATTTACGGGATTTACATGATCATGCTATAAGGGTAATTGATACTGTTGAAACATTCCGTGATTTGCTTTCCGGCATGATGGATATTTATTTATCGAGCGTAAGTAATAGAATGAACGAGGTGATGAAAGTATTAACCATTATTACCACCCTCTTTGTCCCGGTAACTTTTATTGTAGGCTTATATGGTATGAATTTTGAATTTATGCCTGAACTGCATTCTCATTGGGGGTACCCAATAACATTAATTGTAATTTTTTTGACAATAATTTCCTTGTTGGTTTATTTTAGAAGAAAAAAATGGATGTAAAATATGCCGGGATAATGTATCAATTACAAAATTTTGCAGCTGGCAATTATGTTCCAAACCAGCGTCCATAAAAAAAACAAGTCCGTTTGATTAATTTACCAAAATTAATTGTGCTTAATTGTTTATTGCCTTCGTAATAATTGTAAAATTATCTGTTGTTGATTTGCTGATTCTAAAATTGCTTATTGAAAAAATATAAAATTATCTTTTATTTTACTTTCTTCTCCCTGCTCTTCTTGTAAATTGTTATTGCAAGCAGTAAAGTAACAGTAAAAATAATTAATCCAAGCATGCCCCAAATAAATCCTGTGTTGCTTCTCAGCACAATCAAAAAAACAATCGCCACTAAAAAAATAGTAGCAACCTCATTCCATAAGCGAAGTTTGAATGAAGTATATTTGACCGCATTATTCTGTAAATGCTTGAACATTACATGACATTGGATGTGATACAAAATCAACCCGCCGACAAAGCACAATTTTAAAATAAAAAATGCCTGATATAAAAATGAAGAGTTTTCCCAAAGCATCCAGCCTCCAAAAATAATCGTCAGGATCATGGAAGGCCATGTTATGCCGTACCATAATCGTTTCTCCATTATTTTATATTGATTCTGTAAAATACTTTTTTCGGTATGCGGCAATAATTCCGCTTCGGTATGGTAAATAAACAAGCGGACTATATAAAACAAGCCCGCAAACCAGGTAACGACAAAAATAATGTGTAAAGATTTGAGATAAAGATATAGGTTTTCCATATTGTAAAAAAAATTTCAACGAAGGTACGAATCAATACATTATAAATATTCCGAAATCATTAATTCGATTCATTATCTTTGAAAAAAATTTACCTTATGATATCGAAAACACCGAAAGAATCACTTGCAATTCAAACCCAGATTGTATTGCCGAACGACACAAATGTAATGGGTAATTTATTTGGAGGACGGCTGCTTCAGTGGATGGATATTGTGGCTTCCATATCCGCGCATAGGCATTCCAAACGCGTTGTTGTAACTGCTTCAGTAAATAATGTGTCTTTCAATAATCCAATCCTTCATTCAAGTATAGTAACTCTGGAAGCTAAGGTTTCAAGGGCATTTACTTCATCAATGGAAGTTTTTATCGATGTTTGGGTTGAAGACCCTGTTAATGGTAAAAAGATGAAATGCAATGAGGCTATTTACACTTTTGTTGCGGTTGACCAAAATGGATCTCCTTTGCACGTACCTGTATTGGTTCCTGAAACGGATGAAGAAAAAGAACGCTTTGCCGGTGCACTTATCAGACGACAGTTAAGCTTGATCTTAGCAGGCAAAATGACGCCTAAAGACGCCACTGAATTGAAAGCTTTATTCGCATCCGGAGAGTAATAATTTACTGAAGTTTCAGTATTGTATTTCTTGTAAAACCATTACTTAATATATTTTAGTCCATATTGTACCATGGCAGACTTTCTCGACTCCTCTCAAAATTACTACGCACTGCCGATTTCGAGCTGAGTCGAGAAATAAGCCTGCTGTCAAAATTGAATTATTTCATAATCGACTATGACATTACCAAGCCTTTTGAGGCATTGGGTTAATGAATTCTTTCGATTTTTTTTGCTTTACCCCATTTAGCTGCCACACTTCAAGTAATCGCAATTTGGTCTGTATTACACACAATAAAAAAGAGGCTGTCTCTATTTTTCAGACAGCCTCTTTCTTTTATAAAAAATTGAGAATAGTAATGTTACGTATTTTGTCCTAATTTAGCTTCAATTACCAATGTCGCATGCGGAACGCTTCTTAAACGTTCTTTTGAAATTAATTTACCAGTAACGCGGCAAATTCCATATGTTTTGTTTTCAATACGAATTAGTGCATTTTGTAAATTTTGGATAAATTTCTCCTGGCGTCCCGCTAAATGCGATGTCTCTTCTTTTGATAAAACATCGGATCCATCTTCCAGAAGTTTGAACGTTGGAGATGTGTCGTCAGTGCCATGGTCATCTTTATGAGAAAGTGTACTTTTCAGCAATTCATAATCTTTTTGAGCTTCTGCAAGTTTTTTCAAGATCAATTCTTTGAACTCTTTTAATTCTGCATCTGTATAACGTGTTCTGTTGTCTGTATTAACATGCGGTTTTGGAACCGGCCCCATAGGTCTGTGAATAGACGGTGTTTTATACTCTACCACCAAACTCTCTTCATCTCTGTTTTCGTCATCCAAATCAAAATTATTATCCTGCTTTTTCTTGAAAACCGGTTCTGCTTTCTTAACTACAGGTATCGCTTTTGCAGCTATAAGCGGTTTAGCAACAACAGCATTTTTTGTCTCTGCTTTAACTTCTTCTTTAACAGCTGGCTTAGCAATAGGTTTAGCAGCAGCTTTTTTTATAGATTTAATTTCAGCTTTTTTAGGAACCACTTTTTTTATCACTTTTTTAGCAACCACTTTATTTACAGGTTTTACGATCTTTTTAAGAGTAATTTTTTTTGCTGTTACTTTTTTTGCTGGTTTAACAACTTTTTTAGCAACGACTTTTTTAGCAGCTGCTTTTT
>CAISYK010001012.1 GCA_903889605.1 uncultured Bacteroidota bacterium | reverse complement strand
TTATTTTTACCTAAAACAAGGCGCCCTGCCAAGACGTTAAATTCTGTTAGTGGTTTATTTGGATTATATAACCAAACTGTTTTACCTCTAACAGGGTTTGAAACCCTGTCAGAGTGGCCTATGTAAAAAATACACCTCCATTTATGATTTCTTCTTTTTATTTTTTGTTATTCCACCTTAATCCAGTCATCAAATATGCCTCTGAAACAGGCACTCTCGAAAATGCATCAGAAGGGCAATCGCGTGCAATAGCACATTCATTGCAGTTATCGCATAAACTTTGGTCAACCTGAAGCTGAAGCGAACCGTTTCCAAAAGAGCCGCATCCCTTTACACACTTACCGCATCCGATACATAATTTCTTATCAATATCATATTCAAAAAAAGGTTCTTCAATAAATTTCCGGTTGATAGCTGCAGTAGGGCACAGTTGATTTTCAGCTGCTGTTGTTAAATTTTGTGTGCCGGGTTTAAAAAAACCTCCGCATAAATCGCAGTAACCGCACATATCGTAAGCATGAAAGCATTTAACAGCCGAAGGTTTTTTTATGCAGCTGGTCGCACACCTGCCGCATTGAGTGCATTTTTTTGTGTCGAGCTGCCACACGTATTTGCCGGTAAATGCTTTTGTAATAACCCCTCCTGCAATAGCCCCGATTCCTGCAAGAATAGACAGCTGCATTCCTTTTCGAATAAATTCGCGGCGTTCAATGTTTTTTTTATTTTCTTCAGCACTCATTCAAAAAAAACTATTTTAATTTTTTTGACTCTTTATAATTAATGGCATCCTTCAATTCGCATCCGGATAGTTTACTGCAGTTATGGCAGATAAAATCATACTCGCAGGATTCGGTTTCCTTATTCTTAAGCAGAAGGATGCCAGTAACTAATCCCAAGCCTGTTAGGATTGATCCCCGTGTAACATTATTTATAAAATCTCTTCTATTCATTTATTCAGCTTTCGTATTTTTTTCAAAAACCCGTATTTGTTTCCTTACAGGATCAAGCACATAAATTTTATTTTTTGAATCCACCGCAAGATCCAATCCTTTTGTGCCTTCATCAAATTTATCCGGCCCAGCCGCTATGCATATAAATTTACCTTCCGGCGAATATATTTTCACCCTCGGAGTGGCTTTCTCGCTTGTAACAAAGCAACCATCGGAAAGCAAAGTGAAATTAGTGGGATTGCAGCATCCGCAAAAGCCGTCTATTTCATCTGAAGCATGCCCCCAAGTAGTTTTCATATTGCCTTTATCATCAAATGCTTCTAATAAATAACCGCCCGGGTTTGCAAGCCATATTTCATTATCCCGTCCTATAGAAACATCAAAAAAAGCACTTCGGATAATAATTTCAGGCACGCCTTTTACAGTATCGCCCATGCCGATATTATTTATCAATTTGCCTTTAAAATCATATTGATGGACAAGTCTTTCATCTGCATCTGCAGCGAATACTGATTTATCATTAACCGCAATTCCTGTAATAATTGATTCCTTATTTCCTGTTGGCCAGCTTCTGATTTGAAGACCTTTTTCATCCCAGACCTCAATATGATTCTGAAAACCAATGTAAATTTCCCCATCGGAACTGACAGCAGCACAATTTGCAGCTTCGCTCAATTTGAATGATTTTATTTCTTTAAAGGTTTTATCATAAATAATCACTTTACTTCCCACAGCAATAATGTTTTCGCGTTCATCCATTGCGATGCCGCTTAACTCATCAATACCTGGGTTGATCTGAAATATTTCTTTATAACAAATTAAACTGGTATCGTTCTTTTTCAAACTATCTGTATTAAGCACATATGGATTTTCGTGGCTTTTCTCAGAAAAGAATAAATCATTAGCCATAAACGCAATCAACCCTAAAATTAGGACAACTAAAAATCCAATAATTAATTTTTTGTTCATTGTTTACTTTTTAATATTTATACAAATCATTTGTTTCGAATCTCTCAATATCAGCTTACCATCGGCAATCGCAAAAGGGCCCCAGGCATCCTGCCCATCCATTATTTTAGTTTTACTTAACAATACAAATCCCGATGTGTTTGCTTCCGCAATGGTAAGGGTTCCATCATCATCCAATATATAAAACTTTCCATCGGCAATAATATATGGGCCTAAACCAAAACGGGCATCCTTACCGCTTGTCCAAATGTTTTTTTTACAATCATTTGGGCTGCAGCATACAAACTGATTACGCAGGCCTCCTGCATCTTTTGGAAGAATGGCAAAGATAAAACCTTTATAGAATATCGGCGTTTGCTGTTCAGAAGCGATGCCTTCAACCGGCAAATATTTCTGCAGAACTTTCACATTATAATTTCCGCTGTTCCCTTCCAGCTTAAAAAGCATGGCTCCTACGCCATATCCTGCTGTTATAAATACTTTGCCGTCGTTTAAAATTAACGGCGAAGGAGCAACTACATTAGGTCTGAACTCAGATGTTTTCCACAATACTTTACCCGCATCACTGCCTTCAGCCGAAACTCCGCACACTCCGCCGATTGCAGAATACACATACATTTTTTTCCCGCCGTAAGTCATCGGCATGATAGATGAATGCGACATTTTCCATTTATCCGGATTAGGCGTTTTCCAAATAACTTTTCCTGTTTTGCATTCAACCCCTATCATCAAAGAACTTCCTCCGGGTGCAATTACAGCAACATCGTTATCAATAAATGGACATTGTCCGGTATTCCAAAAAGGTATCTCAGTGGTATATTCCCTTTCCAGATCAATCCCCCACAGGAAATCGCCGTTAACTGAATTTACGCACATAACATGGCCTTTCGGCCCTATTGTAACAACATATTTATCGTTAACAGCCGGGATTGTCCTTGATATCCCATGGTTACGTTTTATGTGGACACTATAAAACCTCCGCCATAATTCTTCTCCTGTGTCCAGCACGATACACTTTAAAACATCCGCTTTTTTTGCTTCATTATAATCTAAAATATAAACTTTCCCATTATATATTGCAGCTGCAGCATGACCTTCGCCCAATTCCATTTTCCATAAGATCTCTGGACCGTCTTTTCCGAAACGATCTAATAGTTTTATATTCTCTTTGTTGATATTGTCGAAATCTGAACCTCGGAAGTGCGGCCATTTCCCTGTTAATGCGGATGAATATTCTTTCAGGAAAGTAAACTTGTCGCCTATTTTAACAATACTGCCGGAATCGGTAGTTTTTTTAGGCCTGCTGTCGAGGCCGGGAATGCTTGCTTTGAAATTCTGAACAGGATCAAATATTAACCAAACAGCAAACACAATGATGCTGATTAATGCAGCAAAAAAAATGATGTATTTACTTGTCCTCCATCCAATCATAAGGAATTATTCTGCAGCTAATGAATATGCTGTTAACGCATTGCCATGGCGCATATACAAGATCTTGTCTTTAATAACCGGATGAGCCCAATGTTCTCCAGAACCCAAAGTAATTTTAAATCTGCTGATTATCTCAAAAGCTTTTTCACCGGGTTTCAGCAAAGCCAGCTCCCCTTTGTCGCTGTAACAATAAAGCAGGCCGTCATTTGCAATTGTAACTCCCTTACCTAAGTCACCTGTTTCATATTTCATTATACCTGTTTTCCAATCAACACACTGCCATGTCCTGTTTTTCTGACCTGCACCATATAAATATCCATCTATTAATACCACTCCGCCCATTTGATTATCAAGTGAGGTGTTTGTCCATAGCCCTGTAACTGAATTCCCATCATCAGAAAGCTTTAACATTATACCGCCTGAGCCATATCCGCTGACAACATAAATCTGACCATCATTATACACCGGTGTATTTGCATGTACCGACCATGTATTCTTTTTCGGATATTCCCACAAAACTTTTCCTGTTTCAAATTCAATTCCCAAAACCGTTTTGGCAGTGATTGTGCAGATAATTTTTTTGCCTTTATGATTTATTAAAAGCGGAGAGCAATATGCCGTTAATTCATCTTTACCGGGCGAAGTCCAAATGGTTTTTCCATCCAGCCTGTTTAATGCTGCGATACTGGTTTCTTTACCTCCTATTGAAAATATAACTTTATTGTCATCAACTAAAGGAGATTCAACAATTCCCCATTTTGGAGGAGAAGCTCCGAAAACTTTCGCTAAATCAACATTCCATAAAATATTTCCGGTTGCAGCATCTAAACAAACTGCTCGTCCATAGCTGCTGTTGATATAAAGCTTATTGTCAAAAAATGTAGGTGTAGATCTGCATCCGGGATACGATTCTTCCCACTCCTTGCCGTAAGCGGTTTTCCAAAGATGATTCCCCTTTAAGTCAATTGCATAAATATAGCCCAGAGAATCCACCAGTCCAGTGGTAATTATTTTATCTGAAAGGACTAATGCCGAAGAATATCCGCCGCCCAATAAATCGTAATGCCATAATATTTTGGGCCCGTCTGCAGGCCATTGTTTTAACAATCCCGTTTCATTGTAAACGCCGTCACGGTTTTTACCCCGCCATTGAACTAAATCCTGAGCAAACAAGGATGTTGATATTAAAAAAAAAGCAAAGATGTTAATAGCCGATTTATGCATAGTAAGTTAAGTATATGTAAGAAAATATAAGGTCTCTATTAACGATTGTTTTCTGATGCCTTTATTTAATACAAAAATATATTAAGCTTTTCTAATAACCTAATTTTTGCTGCCATCTAAAAACGTTTTTAAACAGGCTGGCAATCCAAATGTAATAAGGGCTTTTACAACACCCATTGTAGTTCAGCAACAGTTTGTTTTTCTGACCTTATCTGAAAATATCGACATTTCATAATTTTACTTAACAGGCATTCATATTTCTTGAAATGCGAAATGTGATTGCTTTACGCGGCAATCTTTTTTAAAAAACATAAGGCTCTCCGCGACAATACCTTTAAGCACTGATATGATAGACATATAAAAATTTCAACTAAATAGAACTTGAGTTTATATGAAAGACTATTTATACTCCGCAAAATATTTTTTCAAATTACAAATCAGGAACTTGCAGATTTAAGTTTGATTATAAATTATTTTTTTTACCTTCCACAAAAATAGCTGTGCTTGAATTAGACTGAAACAGCAAAAAGATCAAATCATTTATAAAAATATACAAATGATGAAAAAGCTACTCTATTTCTTTTTTGCATTTTCGATCTTGTGTTTTTCTATCGAGACAAATGCTCAAACTCTTACCGTAAAGCAGCAAAAAAAAGTTGATAAGCTTTTCAAAAAACGCGGTGAAATATATTTCAAATTCAGCATAATTTCCAAAGAAGAAATAAGCACACTCACAAAAATTATTTCTATCGATAATGTAAAAAACAATGAAGTATTTGCTTATGCCAATAAAAGCGGCTTTTCTAAGTTCATTGTTTTGAATTATAACTACACAATTTTACCTAACCCAAACACACTGCGAAAAGTGAAGATGGGAAAAAAGAAAGATTTCAAACAGGTGCAGACAACCTGGAATACCTATCCAACCTATCCCGATTATGAAACAATAATGAATCAATTTGCAGTAAATTATCCGAACATCTGCAAACTGGTTAACATTGGTACTTTACCAAGCGGAAGAAAATTATTGTTATTAAAAATAACCGATAATATAAATGTTAAAGAAAACGAACCGCAGTTTTTATACTCTTCAACCATGCATGGCGATGAAACCGCTGGTTTCATTGGAATGCTTCATTACATTGATTATTTATTAAGCAGTTATGGGACTGATGCACGTATTACCAATTTGGTGAATAATATGGAAATATGGATTTATCCGCTTGCAAACCCCGATGGAACCTATGCTGGAGGAAACTCAACTGTTAACGGTGCCACGCGGTATAATGCAAATAATATAGATTTGAACCGCAATTATCCAGATCCCCAAGCCGGTCAGCATCCCGATGGAAATGGCTGGCAGCCCGAAACACAGGCATTTATGGCTTTTGCCGACACCATGAATTTTGTTATGGCTGCTAATTTTCACGGCGGCGCAGAAGTGGTAAATTATCCCTGGGATACATGGCCTCAATTACATGCTGATGATGATTGGTGGGTTCGTGAATCATCAAAATACGTAGATACAGCCATGGCAAATGCTCCTGCCGGATATTTTACAAGCGTGTCTTCTAATGGAATAACTAATGGTTATGCTTGGTATCAGGTAACAGGCGGAAGACAGGATTATATGAACTATTATAAACATTGCCGGGAATTTACATTAGAATTGTCTGACATAAAACTTGTACCTACCGCTGATCTTATTACCAATTGGAATAACAATCACAGATCCTTTATTAATTATATGGAAGAATCCCTTCACGGTATCAGAGGTATTGTTAAAGATTCCTGTACAAATCTGGCTGTTAGAGCAGATGTGTCAATTGCAGGTCATGATTTTGACGGTTCAGATGTTTATTCCTTTCCTCCAGTTGGTGATTACCATCGGCCTATTTATCAGGGAACTTATAATGTTACATTTTCCGCTCCGGGATATCAAAGCAGAACAATCAACAATGTTGTGGTTACAGAAGGAAGTGCTGCCGTTGTCGATGTAAATTTAAAACCAATTGCTCCAGCAGTAAATTTCTCGGCATCTTCTGCAAGCGCCTGCAGCGGCACTTTTAATTTTATTGATTCAAGCGGAAGCGCAAACAGCTGGCTTTGGTCCTTCGGAGACGGCAGCACTTCAGCACAGCAGAATCCTACACATACCTATACTGCAAACGGCATATATACTGTTAAGCTGAAGGTTGCTAATTGCGCAGGCGTAGATTCTCTAATCAAAACTAATTATTTAACAATATCTATTGCTGCTCCGCCTATTGTTCAGTCGGTGACAGCGCCTGGCTGTGTGCCCTCATCTGTAACATTAACAGCATCGGCAAGCGGGACAATCAACTGGTATGATGATGCTGCAGGCGGAAATTTAATTAACACCGGACCATCCTATACCACACCCATACTTTCAAATACTACAACGTACTATGTTGAAAACGATGCCGGCGGAAGTTCGCAATACATAGGTGAGGTAAACAGCAGCTTTGGATCCGGCGGTTATTTCACCTCTTCAACTTATCATTATTTGATATTTACTTCCATTAACGGGTTTAAACTAGTTTCGGTATGGGTAAATGCAAATACAGCGGGAAATAGAACTATTGAATTACGCAGCAGTGCTGGGACTGTTCTGCAGTCGGCCATCGTTAATATTCCTGCCGGCCAAAGCAGGATTACGCTTAATTTTAATGTTCCCGCCGGGACCGATTTGCAGCTTGGCACTGCAGGGCCAAATGATTTATACCGAAATTCTGCAGGAGCCACATATCCATATTCTCTGGCAGGCATTGTTTCTATTACCGGAAACAGCGCAGGAGACCTTGGTTACTATTATTATTTTTATGATTGGGAAGTAAAACAATCATGCACCAGTTCACTTATACCGGTAACAGCAACTATTAATCCTGTTTTGCCTGCCCCTGAAATTACCCAATCAGGTGATACGCTGTATTCAAATGCTCCATACGGCAACCAATGGTACAGCAGCGGTTCAGGTATTATCCCGGGAGCAAATGGAACATATTTTACACCACTCCAGTATGGCAGTTACTATGTAATTGTAAACGACGGCAATTTTTGCAGCCCCGATACTTCAAATATTATAACAGTAAATTTAATTGGTATATCAGAAAACAGCAGCAGCACTTTCAGGATTTTCCCTAACCCCAATAATGGAATATTCACTGTTGATATTGGTAATTATAATACCAAGAATGCAGTTATTGAAATTTATGACCTTGTTGGAAAGCTTATTTTCCGAGAACTTCCTAATGATAGATCAGTAAAAATAAATGCAATGAATTTTGATAATGGAATTTACTTCATGAAAATATCCAGCGGTATGAATACAAGTACTCAAAAGATCATTGTCAGCAGGATAAATTAATTGGTTTCAGAATAAAATTTCCCCTGCCAATAATCCTTTTCAACAAGTTTATTATCTATTTTATTTACTATTTCAAAGTTTTTCATCCCGCCCCATTGAGGAGCAATTAATAAATGCTTTGGCGACTCGCTTATAAAGCGTTCAATTATAATATCAGGTCGTAAGAGCGTTACAAATTCCGCAGCCAAATCAATATATTGATCAGCATTTAAAAGGTTAAACATTTCCGGATTTTCTTTGTATTGAAACGCCATTACGGTATGTTTTACTATCTGCAGCTGATGCAGCTTAAGCGTGCTGATTGGAAGTTTTGACAATTCTTTTGCATGATTAAGCATTTCTTCTATGCTTTCGCCGGGTAAATTTAAAATCATATGCGCTCCCAAATGAAAACCTTTATTCTGCGCCATGCCGTATGCAGCTTTTGTTTCCTCAAATGTATGGCATCTGTTTATCAATTTTAAAGTCCTGTTTAATGTGCTTTCAACGCCAAATTCAAGAGATACAAAATATATCTTTGAAATTTCAGACAGCATTTCCACAATGTCAGAATTGATACAATCCGGACGTGTGCCTATTATAAGGCCGATAACATTTGGGTAATTTACGGCTTCCAGATACATTTCTTTTAACAAATCAATTGAAGCGTATGTGTTTGTATAGGATTGAAAATAGGCGAAATATTTTTGTGCCTGATATTTTTTGGAAAAGAACAAAATGCCCTCTTCCAACTGTTGAGATACTGTTTTTGCAGGTTTGCAGTAATCCGGGCTGAATGTGCTATTGTTGCAGTAGGTGCATCCTCCAAGGCCTTTTGTGCCATCTCTGTTTGGGCAGGTAAATCCAGTGTTTAATGATATCTTCTGAACACGCTGACTGAAATGCTTTTTTATAAATGAAGTATAATCGTTGTAGCGTTTGCTGCCTTGGAAAAGCATAAATTGATAATTTGTGAATTAAAGAATATAAGTTTGTGTTATGTTCCAGTAAAATGGCGACGCTGATCTGGATTGATTTAAAGGGCAAAATTAACTAAAACATAAGAAGTTTAGATGATCAGACTATCTCGGCAATGAAAAAAAATAACAGAATCACGGCTGGATTAATATCATAAAACAAAAAAATACGCAGCCAATAAATCATTTTTGTTCAATGGAAATCATAACAAATCTGTGTTTCAGTAATACCCGATGCTTCAATTAAATTTACTTAATTTAGATATATAAATTTATAAATTATATACTTTTAAAATCAAATC
>CAISYK010001011.1 GCA_903889605.1 uncultured Bacteroidota bacterium | reverse complement strand
TATTTTGTTGAGAAAAAAGCTGAGCGTGAATCAATGGAGAATAGTGAAATTGATAAAGCAAAGAATTTATATAAAAGAGAATTGGAATGGGTTCGTAAAATGCCCAGAGCACGCGGTACTAAAGCGAAATACAGAGTAGACTCATTTTATGAGGTTAAAGACAAAGCTTTCAGCAAACAAACAGAAGAAAAATTAGTGCTGGGAGTAAAAATGTCTCGTATCGGCGGTAAAATATTAGAATTTAACAAAATTAAAAAAGCCTTTGATGAAACAAAAATCATAAATGATTTTTCATACATCTTCAAAAAAGGTGAAAAAATTGGCGTCATAGGTAAAAACGGAGTAGGCAAATCTACTTTTTTAAATATGGTAATGGGGCTTGAGATGCCCGATTCAGGCAGCATTTCTGCTGGTGAAACTATTGTGTTTGGGTATTATTCACAGGATGGTTTGAAACTCAATGAAGATAAAAGGGTAATAGATGTTGTGAAGGATATTGCCGAATTTATTCCTTTAGCTGATGGTTCTAAACTTTCTGCATCTGGCTTGCTGACTAAATTTTTGTTCCCTCCTGATGTACAGTATGGATTTGTTTCAAAACTCAGCGGAGGTGAAAGACGAAGATTATATTTAATGACTATCCTGATAAAAAATCCTAATTTTTTGATTCTGGATGAACCAACAAACGACTTGGATATTGTTACATTAAGCGTATTAGAAGACTTTCTAACCAGCTTTCAAGGATGTTTGCTAGTAGTAACACACGATCGTTATTTTATGGATAAAATGGTTGACCATTTGTTCGTATTTGAAGGAGAGGGGCTTGTGCGTGATTTTCCTGGAAATTATACAGAATATCGTGAAAAAAAGGAAAAGGAGGAAAAGATTTTGGGGAAAGAAGCAAAAGCAAATCAATTGGAAACAGCTGCCAAGTTAAACGCTAAGGACGCCTATGAATATGACGAGTCTATTGAAATTTCAGGAAATAACATTTCAAAAACTGCGGTTCAAAAGAAAAAATTGAGTTTTAAAGAAAAATTCGAATTCGAAGAATTAGAAAAAGACATTGCAAAACTTGAAGCAGAAAAAGTGAAAATTACCGAACAACTGAATAGCAGCACTGATAATCATGATGATATTGTAAAATGGACAGGTGAAATAGGAAAAATCATTACACTGCTGGATGAAAAATCTCTCCGATGGCTGGAACTGAGCGAAGGGATATAAGAGTATCTAACTGCTGTAGCTATTGAATTTAGAATAAATTTAGTCCCGATTATTTAGGATAATTTATAGAATATTGATCAGTATTATATTCATTTATAGATGTATATTCTATAGATGAAAAATAAGGCTGAATATAAGTAAATTTATTGTTTCTGATAGGCCGCCTTATTTGCGTAAGAAACGGCAGCCAAATAAAAAGCAAAAAAATATTGAAAGAAACAATATTTAATAAACAAATATTCGTAGTTTCGTTGAAAACATAAAATTTGAAAAACTATTCCTTAAATAATATTTTTTTCGGGAGATATTTTAAAGATTTTTTTAGTTTTTTATAAATCTTAATTTCTAAAATACATTTTCAATTTTACATATTTTCTAATTGGTTTTATAGAAAGTTTAAAAGAATATGATAAATAAAATACGAAAATTATCATCCTTTAGTTTATTGCTCCTGATATTGTTTTCTACAGCCCTGGCGCAGGTACAAAATGATCCTCCTATGCGTCAGGTGTTAGGAACAACAGGTAGTACGGTCGCTTTTCTCGGCGGCACTATTGATTATACTGTTGGAGAAGTAATGGTAAACACCGATTCAGCGACTTCCCAAAATGCAGGGTTTAAGTGGTTAACTCAAGGTTTTCAGCAGCCTGATGTTAATGTTTTATGTGAAAATGCTAAAGCCGTTAATGCAACTTGTACCGGCGGAAAGGATGGGAAAGTTAATTTATCCGGGTTTAATAATACGGGTACTGTTAAATTCAGGTGGATGGACGAATCAAATTGGGGGACAGCATCTTTACATGAAAATCTTCCTGCAGGACCATATCATTACCAGGTAAAAGATTCACTTTATACAATTTCAGGTTCTGTAATTGTTGAAGAGACTCCAGGAAACTGCATACTGGTAGAACCATATAAAGGCTTTACCCCAAATGGTGACGGCCATAATGATTCCTGGGTAATTGAAGGGATTTCTAATTTTAAAAAGAGTAAAGTTTCTATATTTAACAGGTGGGGCGATTTGGTATGGGATACTAAAAAAGATAACTATGAAAATGATAATGTTTTTAAAGGTGAAAATAATAGTAAAATACAATTATCGGCGGCAACTTATTTTTATATAATTGAACTTGATGATAAAGTCTGCAATACCTGTAAAGGCTGGGTGGAATTAACACATTAAAAAAAGGCGTCTCTTAAATTAATTTTCTATCATAAAGAAAAGAAAAGGGCTAACGTAAAAAAAGAAAAATAAATGAAAAAGATAAAGGATATAGTTTGTTCAAAGCCTATTTCTCCGTTTTGGAAGATATTGGCTGGCCTATTTCTTCTTTTTTTCTCTCT
>CAISYK010001010.1 GCA_903889605.1 uncultured Bacteroidota bacterium | reverse complement strand
TTGACTGGCGGGAAAATCTTTATCGGAATATACTGCAAAATGATTATGCACCTGTCCAAGTGTATAACTTACCCATCCTGAAAGGTTTCCCGATTTTCGCTGCAGTAAAAATTCAACTCCTTTGGCTATACCATTTCCTGTATAAAAATTTTCATCCGCTGAAATTGTTTGGGCTGTTCTGTTAAAACGAAGGGAGTAATCTGAAATGTTTGAAAGTATTTTATAATATCCTTCCACGCTGAAAAGATAATTTCCTTTATCATAAGAAACTCCGGCAATATAATGTACAGCAGAACTTACGGGGACATTGTTATTATCTGACAATATCCAAAAATCACGAGCACCTGCAAGAATATCTTCCCGGGTTACTCTGTTGGCAAACTGATAAAATCTACCAGTTGATCCTTTCAAACTAAGATTGTTGGTTAAATTAATAATTGCAGAAAAGCGCGGTTCGGTATATGGCTTATTGGTAACATCAAAATAACTCCACCTTACTCCGGGGGTTAACTGTATAAAATTATTAAATAATTTAATTTTATCCTGCAGGTATCCGCCTGATAAAATTCCATAGTTTCTTCTTTGGAGAATTGTTGTAGAATCATTCTG
Source organism: uncultured Bacteroidota bacterium (assembly GCA_903889605.1). Classification (GTDB taxonomy): domain Bacteria; phylum Bacteroidota; class Bacteroidia; order 2-12-FULL-35-15; family 2-12-FULL-35-15; genus 2-12-FULL-35-15. The sequence goes on along the minus strand of CAISYK010001010.1, from coordinate 5,881 downwards.
GCTGTATGAATAAGCAATATCATAATAGGTTGCAAATGCACCAAATCCGAGCTGATTGTTTTTAAATAGGTCCCATAAGTAATCCGTTTTTATACTGTAATCATTCAAATTATTGTTTTCCAAAGTTCCTGTTTTGAATGTTTTAACTTCACCAGTGCCGGCATTTGTAAAGCTTCCCTGATTAGTGAGATCTCTGTTGCTGAAATAATTGGAATAGCTGATAAGTGTATTTCCATAAATACGCTGACTCCACTTGCGTGACCATTTTAAACTGCTGCCCAAATTACCATATTTTGTTAGGTCAATATTACTAAAACTTGCAGCGATTGATTGTCCGCCGGCATTAAAAGAAGGTCTTATAAATGAATTATCAAGATTATCCTTTCCGCTAAAAAAACTAAGCGAAATAATATCTTTACTGGTTGGTTTATAGGTGAGCTTAGCATTAAAATCGTAAAAAGAAGAAGATGCTTGCGCTGCACTGCTGTTACCACCGCGTCTTCCTCCGCTGCCTCCGCTAAATCCACCACCGCTTCCCCTTTGGGTCTTTTTATTAAATTCTTGAAATATTTTATTGTAAACCGGGCCTTGGTATGACCTGCGAACCGCAAAAGAAGATGAAAATTTATCTCCAATAGGAATCTCTGCAAATGCATTAACACTTAATAAACTAAGATCACCACCAATATTAAAATTTTTCTGGTTCCCATCCTTTGATGTGATTTCAGCAACACTGGATAAACGTCCGCCAAAACGAGATTCAAATCCCCCTTTATAAAGCTGTACATCCTTAATTGCATTAGAATTAAATGTACTGAAAAAACCATATAGGTGATCTACGTGATAAACGGTGAAACCATCAAACAAAATAAGATTCTGATCTGGTGTTCCGCCTCTAACATATAGGCCCGAAGAAGATTCGTTGCTTCCCGAAACTCCAGGCATTAATTGAAAAGAACGCATAATATCTTTTTCACCTAAATTAGGCAGGGCAGCCAATTTTTGAGGTGACATTTTTAGAGTACTAACTTCTGTTTTACTGACGGCATTCATCAGCTCATAACGATCTGCGGCAACAACAACTTCTTTCAATGTATGTTGGGTGGCACTGATCTCAATAACTAAATTGGTTTTAGATAGCTGCGGGGAAAGATAAAATTCAGTTTTGTCATACCCAATGTAGGATATGGCAAGTGTAGATGTATCAGCAGGGACTTTAAGTATTGTAAAATAGCCATCCGCATTGGATGTAACACCATTCGCAGTCCCTTTTACATAGATGGCGGCGAAAGGCAGCCCCTCTCCTGAATTTCGATCTTTTAATATTCCGGAAAGTGTAAAATTATAATTGGCAGGAGTGCCATTGTATTTAAAATTTGTAATGCGTACACTTTTTTCAATTTGTTCTTCAGCGGTTTCGCCATCTGCAGCCAGATTCCTTTGAATGGTTATAACACCATTTTGATCAATTGAGTAAGTCAAATTATTATGCCTGCAGACATTCATTAAAAGCACATCAGCCTCCGCCTCCGAAAATGTATGAGTATATCCTTTTATAGAATTGCAGTAAACAGAATCGTAATTTATTTTAAGATTATATTTTACTTTTAATGTATTAAACACTTTATCCAATGAAACGAAATCAAAAAATTCATTCACTTTAACATCAGATATTTGCTGGCCCTTAATTAAAAAAGAAAAAGACTGTAGGAGAATAATGAAGATTACTTTTTTCATTTATTATATAATATTGGCAGCAAAAATGAATAATTCATTCAAAATAAAAAAATGCAATATACCTAATGGTATATTGCATATACAAAATCTCAAATTATGTCTATAATTCATTTATCCGTTTACACGAAGTGATGTCCCTGTTAAAGTACAGGTATATTGCTTCAATGCAGTATTTGCAGGTCCATTAGTTACGCTGCCGCTCGAAGAAAATGAAGCACCATGAGCATTGCAATGGAAATTATTTCCGGCAGATTGGTACATCACAGTCTGACCTTGATGTGTGCAAGCCTGCGAAACAGCAATAAATGTCCCTGTCATCGTTTTGGCTATAATTACACTGTTACTATAAATATACCCTCCGTTTGTTAGTAATGCAGCGTTAGCCGGAGCATTAAGATCGAGTGTAAAATCAACTGTGGCCGCTGATGGATTAGTACTTTGTTTTTTACAAGATTGAAGACAGCCTGCAACTGCAATTACTCCAAAACTTGTTCCTACCAAGGCCAAAAATTCTTTTCTGTCCATTTTATTTAATTTTTAAACTCCGTTAATAATTTATTTTACTTTAAAGGTATAGTATGATTCTGTAGAAATATTGGAAGTATAAATATTTTATTAAAGTTTTAATCCTTCATGATTAATGCTCTTAAAAAAACCGGTTCTATACATATCGCTGATAGGTATTTCAGCCGAACCAACATGAATACGGTTTTTACGAATAGACAATATTTTATCTATGGAAACAATAAATGATTTATGCACACGGATGAAGTTTAATGAAGGAAGTTTTTCTTCCATTAATTTAAGACTCATTCTTGTAATTATAGGTTTGGCGGAGTTTGCCAAATGAATTTTTATATAATCCTTTAATCCTTCAATGTGACTAATATCGTCAATCAAAATTTTAACAAGATTGTATTCTGAATTGACAAAAATAAATTCATGATTATTTTCCTGCGCAGAAGTTTGTTTCTGTTTTAGATTATGATATTCCAAAGCCTTGTTGGCTGCCTTTAAAAATCTATCAAAAGGCACAGGTTTAACCAGGTAATCCAATACATCCAAGTTAAATCCTTCGACAGCATATTCTTTATACGCAGTAATAAAAATTACCATCGGGCGCGACTGCAGACTTTGAAGAAACTGCATACCAGTAATTCCAGGCATTTGTATATCTAGAAATATCAAATCGATCGATTCTTCCTGCAATACCTCCATAGCTTCATAAGCATTTTTACATCGTTTTACCAAATGTAAAAAAGGAATCATTCGAATATTATCTTCGAGCAGATCCAAAGCAAGCGTTTCATCATCTATTGCAAGGCATCGTATCATTTTAGCTGTAAATTAAGTGTTGTAATAAATTGATTGTCTGTATTCGAAATAATAAATTCGTGTTTTTGAGGATATAGTAAATTTAAACGTCTTTCCAGATTATTCAGCCCAATTCCAGAACTCCTGTCTTTATCGTCCTTTACATTATTATTTACTTTATTAATCACACGCATAAAAATAGTTTCGTCATTAATAATAAACTGAATATTAATTTCCGGATTTTCAATTAAACCCATTCCATGCTTAAAGGCATTTTCAACTAAAGGAATGAACAGCATAGGTTCGATAAAATTATCAAAATCTGAATTTCTGACTACCTTGAAATCAACTTTTATATCATCTCCAAACCGAAGCATTTGCAGATCAATATAGCTTTTCAAATATTCTATTTCTTTTTTTACACTAACTTTTTCTGCATCCGATTCATATAACATATACCTCATAAGGGTAGACAATTCTATCAAAACCGGCTCAAGTCTGTCTGATTTTTTACGTGCAAGAGCTACCATATTGTTTAAAACATTGAACATAAAATGAGGGCTTACCTGAGATCGAAGGAATGAAAGTTCAGTTTTTAAATTTTCTGTTTCTTTTTCTTTCAGTTTTTTTTCTCTTTGAAAATTATCTATTATTATACGATAACTGGTGCTTACAGCAAAATTAACCAGACATGGAAATAAACGAAAAGTGAACAATCTTATGAATGGCCTTGAAGGAATGTGAGGACGATAAAAATCGCTTATAGCAGCATTTACCGCTGCAATTAAAATAATTGAAAGCAAAATCAATAAAATATAAACCACTGTTTTTTTCTTTGACAGAAAAGAAGGAATTAAAAAGTAAGCATTTAAATAAAAAAATACAATCAAAAATAAATGGGAAATAATTTCAGGAGCGCCGTATATATCATAGCGGCTCTGAACATGCTGTTCTCCATTAGGATTGCTGAAAAACAAAATGGGAATAGATAAAAAAAGTATCCACACAAATGCATGAATAATGGGAGCAAATATTTTTTTTGATTTCATTTTAAGGTTATTATTTGTAAAGATATTTACTAAATGAATAAGTAAAATTTTAAATCTGCAGCCAGAACTATTTTATATACTAAAAGCCTGTATGTGCAGATATTCCGTTAATAGTCTGGTCTATAAATTTTTGCAAACTTTAGAAAAAAATTTTATTGAACAAGAGTTTTATTATATAAATCCACTACAAAATGTGCATTTTGTCTTTCATGTATATTAATCACTATGGAAACTAATTCACAACTAAGTCCGCCTAAGATCATATATCCTCCAACTCTTTGCTGCGCTGACCGCGCCGCTCTCTGTGCTCTTCTGCTGCTTCCTTTACCGCCAACTGTAGCTTTATTAGTTCTTGAATTTGAAGATAAAAAAACTCCGGCGCTTGTTAAAAGACCGCCAGCAGCCAATCCCACTCCTCCAACAAGAAAACAATTTTTTGTAAATCTTGTTTTTTCTGTTTGGGTAATCATACTGTTTATTTTTTTATCATTTAATTTCCATGCAATGTCAAGCATGTTAGGTTCCAAAATTTTTTGATTTTTAAAATAGTAAAATTTCCCAGAAGGCTGGATTGAAAGATCGTTTTTCGGTAGACTCACTGTCGAAGGAGCTGCATAGCTTTCAAAGGATTCTTTTATTCCATTGCCGTAAACGACATATTTCAATTCCCATTTAGCAACTGTAAATATTGGACCATCCTGATAATCTAACCGTTTATATTTAATTTCGGCTGGATTAACTTCAAGAATTTTACAGATAACCTGTTCATTATTCCTTTTTACAATTGTATCCTGAGCTTTACTAATCGGGATATAAAGAATCATCAAAATTGGTATAATCCGTAAAAAACGGAAAATCGAGCTGGGTATTAAAAGATGGTTTATAAACATTGAAATATTTTTTTAAAATTTTTAGGTTCAGGAAATATTAAATATTCTTTAATTATCAATATTTTGAGACGCGTATTTGAAATATAATATTACGAATTTAAAATTTGACTGTACATTGAAGTAATTAAAACACTTCACTGATATTAAAGAATAATCCCTGCGAGCCCTGCGCCCCAAAGCCATAATCAACAGCAAGATTTGCACCTGAAACCTTATTAAGTTTTATCCTAACTCCTAATCCTGCTCCTGGCAGAATGGTTTCAAACCTTTTGCTTCCTAATTCTGAAACGCTTTCAGCATTACCAAATAAAACTCCGCCAAACAAACCGTTTTTTGTTAATCTAAAACGATATTCTGTTTCAAAATAAAGCATTCCTGGCCCACGCAATCTGCTTTGTATATATCCTCGGCCTGAGTTTGAATAAACATCCCAACCTGTACTTGGCAAATCAAAGTAGGGCGGTTTGCCGCCAAAAGAAAACCAATCCAAATTCCAAAACGCAAGCACATTGTCATTTTGGGATGAAAGTTTAACGTATTTCTTGAATTCCAAATACACCGATTGCCAGCTTTGATCGCTTCCTAAAAATTTGGAATTGTAACGATACGAAAAATTACAAAAGGCTGCGTCTTCACCATAATTGCTGTTTTTTCTGCTGTCATAAATCAAATTATATGACAACCCTGTGAAACTGTTGTTTGAGTATTTCCATTATATATTTGAAAATCCGTTCCCTTCACATCTCCTTGTTCTGCAATTCCAAAATGATAATCAAAATTATAACCAAGCCCTGTATAAAATTGTTGGATTGTGAAGAGCCCGTGTTAGATGGTGTATGGTCTGAAGGGCTATCCAATGGATACATGATAGAATTGGAGAATGTAGAAGCC
>CAISYK010001009.1 GCA_903889605.1 uncultured Bacteroidota bacterium | reverse complement strand
TGCTTAAATGAAGTCAAACCTAAACGGAAAGAGATTTGAGATTTTTCCTCATCCTTATTATTGATTCTTGATTCTTGATTTTCTCCTACTCCGTAATTTATCCACCATTGATCAGGCATTTGTTTAAGCTTTTTCCACTCACCGGATGAACTTGAACGGGGTATAAATTTTATATGCGCGCGTTTTTCCCATTCGGCATTGCTCAGCGATTTATCCCAGACAGCCTGCGGTTCAGGGCGGATAGTTATATATTGACCAAAACGTTCCAGTTTTTCAAAACCACCGACATCAATTAATTCGTAATCTTTAAAATTTTTAGGTGTGAGCAGCTGCATTGTTTCTATTTTGAAAATGTGATGATTTGAATATTTTAAAATACTGGCAGACCAGTGTTAATACAAATGCAAATGTATTAATTAAAGTTTTGAAAAGAGCAAATTAACGAATCTTCAAATTTTCTAATCATCAAATTAATTAAATTATCTTTGCATACTCAAAAATATAACCAAAGGAAAAAACGGAGTTAGATACCGAATTGCAGCTGGCTCGCCGCTGTTTTATACTTGAGTAGGTGTATAGTATTGAGCCTGATGGTGATGTTGTGATTGGTGAGGCCTGAATTCATTATATCGCTGGAGCGAACTAAAAAGGATTAAGAATTTATAATAAATATGCCGACAAACATGGAAGAGTTAAAGAAAGAAGAAAAGTCTTTGAATTTTATTGAAGAAATTATTGAGCAAGACTTGAAATCAGGAAAGAATAAATCTATACTGACTAGATTTCCGCCGGAACCGAATGGTTATTTGCACATTGGTCACGCAAAATCTATATGTTTAAATTTCGGCGTTGCTCAAAAATACGGCGGTAAAACTAATTTAAGATTTGACGACACTAACCCTTCTACTGAGGAAGTTGAATATGTAGAAAGTATAAAAACTGACCTTAAATGGCTTGGTTTTAGTTGGGCTAATGAATTTTATGCAAGCGATTATTTTGATAAACTTTTTGAATTTGCCTTAATATTAATCCGGAAAGGCCTTGCTTATATTGATGATTCGACAGCTGAAGAGATCGCATCTTTAAAAGGAACTCCGACAAGCCCTGGTAAAAACAATGTTTACAGGTCAAGGTCAATTGAAGAAAACGAAGAATTGTTTTTTGGAATGAAAAACGGTGAATTCCCCGAAGGATCTAAAACTTTAAGGGCAAAAATTGATATGGCATCAATAAATATGCATATGAGAGATCCTATTTTATACCGGATTAAATATGCAAATCACCACCGTACAGGAGATAAATGGTGTATTTATCCGATGTATGATTTTGCCCACGGACAAAGCGATGCAATAGAAAATATTACGCATTCAATCTGTACACTTGAATTTGTGCCTCACCGTGAATTATATAATTGGTACATTAACAAATTAGAATTGTTCCCTTCAAAACAATATGAATTTGCCCGATTGAATTTGAGTTATACAATTATGAGCAAGCGTAAATTACTGCAATTGGTAAATGAAAAGCACGTTGCCGGTTGGGATGATCCCAGGATGCCTACATTATCCGGAATGCGCCGGCGGGGATATTCGTCAGAAGCGATAATAGAATTCTGTGATAGGATTGGGATTGCCAAAAGAGAAAATTTGATCGATGTTTCATTATTGGAATTTTGTGTGCGTGAGCATTTAAATAAAAGCGCCCAAAGAAGAATGGTTGTCTTTGATCCGGTTAAAGTTGTAATTACAAATTGGCCAAAAGGGAAAATAGATGCTCTGACTTGTGAAAATAATCCTGAAGATGAAAGTGCAGGATTCCGTGAAATACCTTTTAATGGAGAGTTGTTTATTGAGCGCGAAGATTTTATGGAAGCTCCTCCTAAGAAATTCTTCAGGCTTGCAGTTGGTAAACAAGTCAGGTTAAAAAGTGCATATATAATTACTTGTAACGATATAGTAAAGGATTCTTCAGGCGCGATACAGGAAATACACTGCACATATGTGCCGGAAAGCCGCAGCGGGAGTGATACTTCTGGGATAAAAGTTCAGGGGACGCTGCATTGGGTTAATTCAGAAAATTCAATTGCCGTGCAGATAAATCAATATGATCGTTTATTTAAGGTAGAAAACCCATCTATAGAAGAAGGAGATTTTAAAAATTATATAAATTCAGAAAGTTTAAATAAAGTTACTGCTTATGCTGAATTATCACTCTTAAATTCTGAAGTCGGACAACGCTTTCAATTTTTACGCAAAGGTTATTATTGTTTAGATAAAGATTCTGAAAACAAAAAACTAATATTTAATAGAACGGTTACACTGAAGGACACCTGGGGCCAAATTAGTTTAATAGATATAGGCTAGATAATTTTTTTCTAATAAATAATGCTGTATTAGGGCATTAAATTTAAAAAATATTATTGGGGCGTTTCCCTTTCTACCTCACCCCCTTCCCCTCTCCAAATGGAGAGGGGTGTCCGAAAGGACGGGGTGAGGTTGAAAGGGGCGGGCTTGGAGTTTATCCTGAGCGAAGCC
>CAISYK010001008.1 GCA_903889605.1 uncultured Bacteroidota bacterium | reverse complement strand
TGCATTGATAAAAAAATTATACGATGCAAGTGCAGAAGGTGTAAAAATTAAATTGTTAATTCGTGGGATTTGCTCATTGGTTGCAGGAGTTAAAGGGTTAAGTGAAAATATTGAAGCCATAAGCATTATCGATAAATATTTAGAGCATAGCAGAATGTTCATATTTTATAATGGCGGTGATGAAAAATATTTTTTATCTTCGGCGGATTGGATGGGGCGAAATCTTGATATGCGTTCGGAAGTTGCTGTTCCAATTTATGATAAAGAAATCAAGGAACAGTTAAAACAAATGATTGACATCCTTTGGTCAGACAATACCAAAGCCAGAGTTTTAGGCAGTAAACAAAATAATGAATACAGAAAAACCAACTCCCGGCAGAAAGTGCGTGCGCAGGAAGCTATTTATCATTTATTAATTAATAAAAAGATATAGAATTGAAATTTGCAGCAATTGATATAGGTTCCAACGCAGTAAGACTGCTGTTTAGTAATGTTTACGATGACAACGGCATGACATATTTTAAAAAAGCTGAACTAATCCGGGTTCCTTTGCGCTTGGGCGAAGATTCTTTTTTGTCGGGAAAAATTTCTGAAAAAAAGGTTGACAAATTAGTAACATCAATGAAAGCATTTAAGCATTTGATCGATGTTTATGATGCAATTGATTATCGCGCTTGTGCAACATCAGCAATGCGTGATGCTGAAAACCGCTGGGATATAATTGAACGTGTGCGTAAAGAAGCAGGAATAAAAATTGAAATTATTGACGGGAAAACCGAAGCTGATATAATATATTCGAACCATATCGAAGAACATCTTAATAAAAATAACGCTTATCTTTACATTGATATCGGCGGAGGAAGCACCGAGATCACTTTGTTTTCAAAAAATAAGGCTGTGGTTTCGCAATCATTTAATATAGGAACTATACGTATGCTTCACAACCAAATTGATAAAGAATATTGGACTTATTTTAAAAACTGGATACGGGAAATTTCAAAAGGTTATAAACCATTAATAGCAATTGGCTCCGGAGGAAATATAAATAAACTGTTACGAATGTCCGGTAATAAAACAAACAAACCATTTGCAGCTTCCAAGCTAAGAAGCCTCTATGAACATCTTGAAACATACACTTATGAAGAACGCGTAAGAATTTTAGGACTGAATCCCGATCGCGCAGATGTGATTATTCCAGCATCTAAAATTTTACTCAGCGTAATAAAAAATGCAGGAATAGAAAAAATAATTATTCCTCAAATTGGACTTTCTGACGGCATTGTGCATCAATTATTTGAAAAATATAAGGAAAGTAAATTGGCTGAAAAGATATATACCCCAAATAAATAGATTTTCTAAAAATCAAATTTACCACTGAGGCACAGAGAACACTAAGAAACACTTAGAATGCACAGGAAACCATAAACTCAATTGCCTCTGTGTTTATTTTTCACTTACCTGTTGTAATCCTATCTATAGCTTTATTAACCTCCAAATCTGCTAACGTCACAAAATTTATTATGTTAATTTTTCTGCAGCTTCTGCTTCTTTTATTTCTTCCTCTAATTTATCTGCTTCTTTATTTACATTCATAGCAAAGTATAAATACGATAAAGATAAAACCAAGCATGCAAATGACCAGCCTGTAAAATCAAAATCAAAATAACCAAAGATTTTGTCAATAATATATGCTGGTGTCAGGGCAAATATGGATAATCTATATATGGTCTGAAAAGAATATTTGGTTTTTAAAATCGATTGAAAAATCAAACCGATAAGTGTATAAATCAAAGCCTGAAAAGCTCGGTAAATAAAGGCAAAAGGAATAACAAAGATGTATAATAAAATAAAAAGATAATTCCCCCACCCTGCCCAAGAATATATTTTTTCGTGCGTTAATGTAAAATCTTTAATTGAGGAAAAACTATATTCCCTGTTTTCAACTTTATCTTTTTTGAAAATAATTTTGGAATCAGTCACTAATACCTGAGCTTCTGTATTTTCTAAAGATGTTATTTCACCCGATGCATCAAAAATAGCCACAGCAGTTCCGTTTTCGTCCTTCATTGTATATGGCGATGCTGTATCAAAAGACGCTGTTCCATCTTTGATTACAATATTGGGAAGCTTTGCAGCATATACCGGTAAATCCTTTGCTAAAAAACTATTTATTCCTACCTGCATTTTTATTATACTGGGAATCCAAAAAAGACAAATTAAAAGGATCAGGTATTTGAATCCATTGCTGTTTTCCTCAATTTTCCCTACAGATTTGTAGACGTCTTTTAAATAAAAAGAATAAATTATTTTTTTTAAGAAAGGATATTTAATCATTGTTTATAATATTAATTACTACTGATGAATAAAACGCAGCAGTTTCTGTACGTAAACGGCTGCTGCCTAAACTAATTTCTTTAAAACCATTACTGACAGCCATTTCCACCTCATCAGCAGAAAAATCACCTTCAGGTCCGATAAGTATCAAAGCATCATTATTTTGATGGTAAAGGTTTTTTAAATGAGGTTTTGTTTCGTCTTTGAAGCAATGGGCAATAAATTTTTGCCCGGTAAAATTTACTGCGGAGGCGATGAATTTTTTATAATCCGTCACCTCATTTATTTTCGGCAGATATGCTTTTAAGCTTTGTTTCATAGCTGCAACTGCAACTTTGTTCAACCGTTCTGTTTTTACAACAGTGCGTTCGCTGTTCCGGCAGTTAATTATTGAAATTTCGTCGATGCCGACCTCTACAGCCTTTTCAGTAAACCATTCCAAACGATCCATATTTTTGGTTGGAGCAATAGCTATATGCAGATGATGGCCGCGTTTTCCAAACTCTTTTATAATTTGAGTGATGGTCACTGAACAGCGTTTTGGATTATCATCGCTTATCTCAGCTTCATACCATCCTCCTATGCCGTCAATTAATACAATTTTATCACCGATTTTTAAGCGTAAAACGCGTATGCAGTGTTTGCTTTCTTCTTCATTCAGCAATACCTCCCTTAATTTATCAACAATAGGGAAAGCAAGCTGCAGAATTTCCGGAGTATAAAATAAGTGCATATTTTTAATCAGAAATAAATATATGTTATTGAATCTGGAATAAAAGAACCATAAGTAAAGATATTATATTACAAATATATCCTTAACTAATACAATTGAATAATAAAAGTAAAAATTATTGTCAGACAAGGATGGTGTCAACAAATAAAAATGCCCTACCATGGCGGAAGGGCATTTTTATAACCTAAATTAACAAAATTTCATACTAAGCATTAACCGTTGTTTTGGGAGCAGCTGACATAATTTCGTCATTCGCAGCACTTTCATATTGTTTGAAATTCTTGATAAAGGAAGCAGCTAATTTGTTTGCAGTATTATCAAAAGCTTCTTTATCT
>CAISYK010001007.1 GCA_903889605.1 uncultured Bacteroidota bacterium | reverse complement strand
GAACCAATAAAATATTTTGTAAAATCTACCTCCTGCTGAGTCATAATCATAATTAAATCACCGTCAACCTGATTAGCGTATTCCAAAATATTCTGCGCCAATGTTTCTTTGCTTTTTATACTTTTAATAATTTCAGCAGTACATTCAATGCCTTCCTTTTCCAAAAATGTTTTAACCTGACCTAATTGACGCGTCAAGCGGTTAACCAAAAACTCATCAGTGGTGAATAACACAGATACTACACGTATAGCTGCACCATTAAATAATTTTGACAGCTCAATCGCTTTACCTACTTTTTCACGGGTTTGTTTTGTTAAATCAAGGGGCAGCACAATATTTCTGCATCCATTACGGTGATGTTTCCCCCTAATTGTAATAAGCGGTATTTTTGATTCCCGCGCAACGCGCAATGCATTTGAACCGATAAATCGTTTTTTTAATCCTTCGCCTCCGTTAGTACCCATTATTATCATTGTAGCTTTAATAAGATCAGCCACTTCGGCAATTTTTTCATAAATTACGCCTTTTGCAATAATAGTATTTACAGTTATTTTACTTTCATTTTCAATTTCAGAGGCCAATTTGTCTAATTGCGCCTGAATATTTTTCCTCATATCCTCGTGTTGTTCAGAAGAAAATAATTTGGCCAGCATACCGCTTTCTTCAATGACATAAAGCAAAGTGATTTCAGCATTATATTCTCTTGCTAAATTATATGATTGCTGAATTGCAATATTGCATTGGTCAGAAAAATCGGTTGGCACTAAAATTTTATTAGTATGTTGAATCATAAATTTTGAATACTTTTGACGAAATTTACCGAGAAACAAATATGAGCTTACAATTTTTACGAACTGCCAATATCAAGTTTTTGTATTGTAATTTAAGATTCGTAATGATAACAGCTTCATAATTTATAGGACAATATTACAAAAAAAAATTAAAAAGCCAGCAAATATGAGCAATATCATTCCTGAAACAGAGCTTATTCTCAATCCTAATGGAAGCGTTTACCATTTAAAATTACTGCCTGAAAACATTGCCGATAATATTATCATTGTAGGTGACCAAGGCCGTGTAGAGGAAGTTTCAAAGTTTTTTGATACAGTTGATTTTAAAGTACAAAACCGTGAATTCATAACTCATGGAGGTACTATCAACGGCAAGCGGATAATGGTTTTGTCGTCCGGAATTGGGACTGATAATATTGATATTTTAGTAAATGAATTGGACGCAGCTGTTAATATCGATTTAAAAACGCGTATTATAAAAGAGGATAAAAGGAGTTTAAACATTGTTCGTATAGGTACTTCCGGCGCTTTGCAGGAAGATATTCCGGTAGACAGCTTTGTAGTTTCAACTCATGGTTTGGGTTTTGATGGTTTATTAAATTATTATCTTGATTTACCATCTGTAAATGACAATGAAATCTCAGAAGAATTTATCAAACAAACAAACTGGCATAAAAATCTGCCATACCCATACGCGGTAAAGGGCTCCGAAACATTAATCAATAAAATCGGATTTGACCTGACACAAGGCATAACAGCTACAGCACCTGGCTTTTATGGTCCTCAAGGCCGCAAATTACGCCTGACACCTTGGGTTGAAGATTTTAATCAGCAATTAACCGATTTTAAATATAAGGAAAACCGTATAACAAACTTCGAAATGGAGACTTCCGCGCTCTATGGTTTGGGAGCGTTACATGGACATCAAACATGCACTGTATGTGCTATTATCGCCAATAGGGTAGCTAAAAAATACAGCGAAAATTATCATGCAGCTGTTGATAAACTAATCCAACTTGTTTTAGAGAGATTAACAAAGTAAGGTTGAAATCTTCTTGACATTGCAGCAAATTCATATTATTTCAAGTATACTTTTGCATAAACTTCTGCGAAATTGGAAAGAAGGTTATTAATAAACTAATTGCCGATAATTTACGAAACAAAACAAGATTCGTAAACTCGCAAACATTAGTATATTCCTAACTGCAGCCCGCAGAAAACATATTTGTAATTTGCTGTACATGAATAAAAAGGAATTAAATGCGCTGATCAGTTTGCTTGACGATCCCGATGAAACGGTTTTTAAACAAGTGAGCATGAAATTTTTGTCGCTTGGACAAGAAATAATTCCTGTTTTGGAAGATGCCTGGGAACATTCCTTTGATACTCTCATTCAGAACCGCATTGAAAACATCATACATCAAATACAATTTGATATAATCAGGGATGCATTAAAAGAATGGTCGCACCCCGAACATCAAAACCTGCTGGAAGGAGCCTTGCTGATTGCCGGATATCAATACCCTGATATTGATATAATAAAAACTAAAAAACTTATAGATCAAATTAAACAGGATGTATGGCTGGAGTTAAATGAAAATTTAACTGCACTTGAAAAAGTAAAGATCATAAATCATATAATATTTGATGTACATAACTTCAGCGGAAACACAACTAATTACCATGCTCCGCAAAATTCGTATATCAATAATGTATTGGAAAGTAAAAAAGGCAACCCGCTTTTACTTTCAATAATTTATACCATTGTTGCTCAAAGCCTTGATATTCCTATATACGGCGTTAACTTACCAGAACATTTTATTTTATGTTATGTTGATATAGAGCACATGGGCGTCCCTTCAGTTGCCGGTAATGAAGGAAGTAATGTATTATTTTATATTAATCCTTTCAGCAAAGGAACCGTTTTTGGTCAAAAAGAAATTAATGCCTTTTTGAAACAACTTAAATTAGAACAAATTCCTGGTTT
>CAISYK010001006.1 GCA_903889605.1 uncultured Bacteroidota bacterium | reverse complement strand
CGAACTGACACCGCGCGATGTCAGTTAGAGCGGAGTCGAGAACGCGGGGTGTTTGTTTAAGATTGGACTAAAACATAATAATAAATGGTATAATGCAAAAGTTGTATTTGGCAAAAATTAGAAAAAGCCTTACCTTTAGCCTTCTTAAAAGATTTCAAACAATTTGGGATCAAAATATTCAAAAAAATTAATGGAAGAAAAAGAAAATTTTATGCGTGAAGCTATTAGATTGTCAATAGATTCAATGCGGGCTGGTAATGGAGGTCCTTTTGGGGCAGTAATTGTTAAAGACGGAAAAGTTATTGCACGCGGATTTAACAAAGTTACATCTACTAATGATCCCACAGCTCATGCCGAAGTAGTTGCAATTCGCGAAGCTTGTGAAGTCTTAGGGACATTTCAGTTAACGGGTTGTGAAATATACACCAGCTGCGAACCATGCCCTATGTGTCTTGGAGCTATTTACTGGGCCCGGCCTGATAAAATGTATTTTGCAAATACTAAAACTGATGCAGCTGCAATAGGTTTTGACGATCAGTTCATTTATGATGAAATTGAACTAAAAGCAGGCGACAGGCATTTACATACCGAGCAATTACTGCATGACGAGGCATTAGCAGCATTCAATGAATGGCAGCAAAAAGCTGATAAAATTGAATATTAATTTATAAATTTTTATACCTGCAGATTTTTTTGCGGTTAATAATGCTGTTTTGGCATTCTGCAAAGCAGCACACTAACAAATTCAAACATTTTCAAATTGATTTTTTATGACATTCAGCATTGAAGGAAATATTGTAGATGTATTAAATCAGGTTATTTTTAAAGGCGTTATATCCATTGATAACGGGATTATCAAAAGCATTGTAAAAAAAGAGGTTTCATCCGATAATTATATACTTCCTGGATTTATTGATTCACATGTCCATGTAGAAAGCTCTATGCTTATCCCTTCAGAGTTTGCCCGCTTAGCTGTTATTCACGGCACTGTTGCTGCTGTTTCCGACCCGCATGAAATAGGCAATGTGTTGGGTATCGAAGGTGTTAAATTCATGATTGAGAACGGAAAAAAGGTGCCGTTTAAATTTTATTTTGGTGTTCCGTCATGTGTACCTGCTACAAAGTTCGAAACAGCAGGCGCTGTGATAGGAGTTAAAGAAGTTGAAGAATTGTTTCAAATGGATGAAATTGTTTACTTGGCTGAAATGATGGATTTCCCGGGCGTTTTATCAAACGACGAAACTGTAATGAAAAAAATTCAGCTTGCCCATAAATACAAAAAAGTTATTGACGGTCATGCACCTGGACTCCGCGGAGAAGATGCTGGGAAATATGTCGCGGCCGGTATCACCACCGATCATGAATGTTATAGTGAGGATGAAGCATTGGAAAGAATACAGCTGGGGATGAAAATATTAATACGTGAAGGAAGCGCAGCGAAAAATTTTGATGTTCTTATTGGTTTAATGCATGAACATTATGCCGATATGATGCTTTGCTCTGACGACAAACATCCAAACGATTTGATCGCAGGGCACATAAATGAATTGGTGAAACGCGCAATAAAAAAAGGCATCAAACCTATGCATGTATTTCAGGCTGCCTGCGTTAACCCTGTAAAACATTATGGAATGAATGTAGGTCTTCTGCAGGTAAATGATCCCGCCGATTTTATTGTAACTGACAATTTAACTGACTTAACAATTCTTGAAACATATATTAATGGAGAATTAGTCGCAAAAAAAGGTAAATGCCTTATCCCTCCTGTTAAAGAGAAAATAGTAAACAATTTTAACTGCAGTAAAATTTCAGAAAAAGAGATTGAAGTTTCCGCTAAAAGCAATAAAATAAGGGTTATTACTGTTGAAGACGGCCAGCTGGTAACCCAAGAACTGATTGCTGAAATTACTCCCAAAAACAATCATATATACAGTGATACTTCTAAAGACATTTTAAAAATAGTAGTAGTTAACCGTTATAATGACTCTCCGCCGAGCATTGCATTTGTAAAAAACTTTGGATTAAAAGATGGTGCAATGGCATCTAGTGTTGCCCATGACAGCCATAATATTATAGCTGCGGGAGTGAGCGATGCAGATATTACAGCTGCAATTAACTTAGTGATTGAGCATAAAGGCGGTATTTCTGCTGTGAATAAAGAATTCCAAGGAGTTCTTCCTCTGCCTGTAGCGGGATTAATGAGTGCTGACGATGGGTATACAGTTGCTGAAAAATATGAACTGCTGGATAAAAAAATAAAAACCTGGGGCTGCTTACTGCAGGCTCCTTACATGACTTTATCTTTCCTTTCACTTCTTGTAATACCAGACTTAAAAATTAGTGATAAAGGGCTGTTTGATGGAAAAGAATTTAAATTTGTTTCTTTATTTGTATAAAATAGCTTTTGATATTTTGCTGATTTGACAATAAACTTATTTTAGTAAATTTAAGAATATAACAGTTTGAATAATGAAAACATTTTTTAAAAAAAATTTCATATTTCTGTTTCTATTAATAATGGTTTTTGTTTTGTATGCAAGTACAACACATAGTTTTATTCTTAATATTATTTTTAAACCTCTCATAGTTATCAGCTTATTAGCGTATTTATTTATTGAGGCTGGGCATAAAGGTAAAGCTGTTAGCTTTGCCGTAAGCGGTCTGATATTATCCCTGCTTGGTGATGTTTTGCTGATCTTTCAAGAACAGCATTCATTGTTTTTCATGGGCGGGCTGGCTGCATTTTTACTTGCTCATTTATCCTACATTTTATATTATGTGCGTTCGGCAGAAACAAATGCAGTAAAAAAAATAAATTATAAATCCATTTTTATTGTTCTGATGGTAATTTATGGAATTGTATTTTGTCTGCTTCTTTATAATAATCTGGGAGAATTGAAAGTGCCGGTATTTGTTTACACCACTGTATTGATAAGCATGAACATTTTTGCTTTAAATCGTTACGGTAAAGTTAATGATGAAAGTTTTAAACTGATTATGATTGGAGCTGTATGCTTCGCTCTTTCTGACAGTCTTTTAGCTGTTAATAAATTTCTTATAGCTATCCCTATTGCAGGAGTTTGGATTTTGGCAGCTTATGCAGCCGCTCAATATTTTATTACGAAAGGGGTGTTAAACAGCACATCCGCGCTCAGTCCCATTCCAAAGATTGGAGACCTGAAAAAATGAAAGAATATAATATTATCAATTGACCATTATCAATTTACAAATGGCTTACAGCAAATGGAAAACACATTAACAGAAGACTTGCGGTCTAATATCAAAAGGGTTTTTGATGCGCAGAAAAGCAATCAGCTTGCTGTCAAGCTTGCACCTATAAATGACCGTAAAGCAAAATTAAAGAAACTGAAAACAGCAATCAAAGCGCGGGAGAACGAGATTTTCGAAGCATTGAAAAAAGATTTGAGAAAACCTGTTTTTGAATCTGCGGTTTTTGAAGTGCTTTTTACTTATGCTGAAATAGATTTTGCTGTTAGTAATATCGCTCTTTGGACTACCCCGCAGACAGCTCCGTCTAACCTCGTTAACTTAATGACCAAATGCCGTATCAGATATGAACCAAAAGGTGTTTGTTTAATTATTGCTCCATGGAATTATCCCTTTCAGTTATTAATATCTCCTTTAATTTCAGCAATTGCTGCAGGAAACTGCTGCATTTTAAAGCCCTCAGAATTAGCTCCGGCTACTAGCAGTGTGCTGGCAATTTTGATCAAAGAAACTTTTCGTGAGGAAGAAATTGCTGTGATAGAAGGTAATGTAAGTGTTTCAACCGAATTGCTTAGTTTACCGTTTAACCATATTTTTTTTACAGGAAGTACAAAAGTCGGCAAAGTAGTAATGGAGGCTGCATCCAAAAATCTTTCAACTGTGACATTAGAATTAGGCGGCAAATCTCCTGCTATTATTGATGCGGATTCGGATTTAAGAATGGCCGCTGATAAAATTACCTGGGGTACATTCGCAAATGCAGGTCAAACTTGTATTGCGCCGGATTATGTTTTTGTACACGAAGATCAGCATGATAAATTTATTGAGTTAATGAAAGAGAATATTGAGAAAAAATATTTCCTCAAAGGGCAGCTTAATAAAGAAGATTATGGAAAGATAATTTCAGACAGTCATTTTATACGATTAAAAAATATGATGCAGGACGCTGTAGAAAAAGGCGGACAAATTAAAATAGGCGGAACTTCAGAAGAAGCTGACAGAACTATTTATCCGACAGTTTTAACAAATGTCTCCCTGGATTCCCTTATTATGAAAGAAGAGGTTTTCGGGCCTGTATTGCCGGTATTAAAATATAAAAAGATGACTGAAGTTGTTGATCATGTGAATGCGAATGACAAACCCCTTGCATTATACGTATTCAGTAACAGCGAACGCAATGTTGAAACAATTCTAAAACAGACATCTTCAGGAGGCGCCTGTATAAATGATGTAATGATTCATATTTCAAACCCGCACCTATCATTTGGCGGTGTAAATGCAAGCGGAATTGGCGGATCTCATGGGTTTCACGGGTTCAAATCTTTTTCTCACGAACGTTCTGTGATGTACCAATCGAAAATGCTTGATATCGGTAAAATAGTTTATCCGCCCTATAAAGGGAAAGGGTTTATTTTAAAACTGCTGAGAAAATTAATGTAATTATTATATATTATTCACCCCTGACAGGGTTTGAAACCCTGTTAGGGGTATTGAGATAAAATTAAATTTCGCGTTCAGATTTTTAATCGTATCAAATCAGTTTTTTTACAAAGACAATTGAATAAAAAATTTAAAAATATATTATGAAAAAATTTGCAATAGCAATTCATGGCGGTGCTGGTGCCATACCTCGTTCCAGCATGGGTCCTGAAAAAGAAATAAACTATAAAAAAGGTTTGGAAGAGGCTCTTCTTGCAGGTGATTCAATTTTATCCGCTGGCGGTAATGCTCTAGACGCAGTTGAAGCGGCCGTAAATAAGTTGGAAGATAATCCGCTTTTTAATGCAGGAAGAGGCGCAGTATTTACAAACAAAGGCGTAATTGAATTGGATGCGTCTATTATGGACGGTAGAAATTTAATGGCTGGCGCTGTAACAGGCATTAAGAATGTTAAAAATCCGGTTTCATTGGCAAGAGCGGTAATGGAAAAATCTGAACACGTTTTTTTATCTGGTTTAGGTGCAATGGAATTTGCAGAAAAAATGAAATTGGAATTTGCCCCGGATGAATATTTTTTTGTGCAGGAGCGTTACGACCAATTATTGGAGGCGAAGGAAAATGACCAGGTAGTATTAGACCATGGTATTGTCAAGGCAGCTGAAATTACACCTAACTCAAAAAAAGGAACTGTTGGTGCTGTGGCTTTGGATATTCATGGAAATATTGCTGCCGCGACTTCTACTGGCGGTATGACCAATAAAAAATTCGGAAGAGTAGGCGACAGCCCGGTTATTGGGGCTGGAACGTATGCCAACAATAATACCTGTGCCATTTCATGCACCGGCCACGGCGAATTTTTTATTAGATCCGTTGTTGCGTATGATATTTCCTGCCTGATGGAATACAAAGGATTAACGTTAAAACAAGCATGCGATATTGTAGTATATCAGAAACTTGTAAAAATTGGAGGTGAAGGGGGCCTGGTGGCCATTGATGCAAACGGAAATATTGAGATGCCGTTTAATTCAGAAGGGATGTACCGTGCGATGAGAAAATCAGGAGGAGAAATATTCTTAGGTATTTATAAGGATTAAAAATCATTATTTAATGATAATAAGCCTTTTTACATAAGTGAATAATTAAATTTATTCGCTTATGTAAAAAGAATATTTTACTCGGCTTTCGCAAAAAAGGCATCAAACTTAGGCTTGTATTTCTAGGATATTGTAATAAGACATTCTAAGTCTGGTTACATTAAATTCATTATAGATAGAGCTGTCATCCTATTCTCTTGCAGCATCGTTTATAACCTCATCATTAAATTCAATCATTTTATACATGTAGGAAGCAAAATCTATTTCAAGTGGTCTTACATCTGCAAAATAATCATCGCCGACAAATAACCCCATTTCTTTTTTCTCCTTATTTATATTATATGCTAATTGGCCTGCAAAAAAATGTGAGTAATTAAAATAATACAGGTCATACCCTTCTGGTTGTGCAGTGACCCGATTATTTTTATCGAACAGTTGGAACCCTGATGTAATTAAAATATTTTTTGCTGTGCCGCTGTCATCATCAACATCTGATTTTTTAGTGCTGTCAAACAATTTGAACTTTTTAGGTTTTTTTCCTTTGTACTTCGGATGATTCACATTTATCCATCTTAAAGAGATACTCGAAAATTGGGTATAAAATGATTTTATTTCCAAATCCAAATCAAACCCTAACGGTTTTTCAATATATCTTTTCCAGCGTTTGTCATCTATAGGAGTCGCATATCCTACATATAAATGAGTAATTAAAACATCTTTATTCGAATTAAGTTTATTTACAAAGGCTTTAAAATCCTGTGAAAAATTTTCCATTTTTGTCCCGGGTATACCTTTTATATCAAGCTGTTCCGCAAAAATGGTTTCAAGTTCTTTTTCTGTAATCATGGCTTATTATATAAGGTTATATTTATTTAAGAAATCTAGAATTACGCAATAATATTAAAGAGCGAAGACGTTTGTTCTTTTGCTTTAGTGCCGGCAAAAAATCAAATGTGCAATTTGTTCTGTAATTTATCAGTACTGTCTGTTTCTTTAATTTCATCGCCCACAATAAGTTTGCAGCTGCAAGAAGTTGGCGATTTATTACCGAAAAACTGTATGTCGCCGCAGAACTTGATTCGAAGTACAAAATTCTATTTAACCACTTAACCGCAGATTTATTGTAGGTATGGTTATGGGCAGGTTTGGTTTTAAGTCAGTCGTAAGTTCTCGTTACTGTATAACATTTTTTTTAATATGTACTGCCTATTTACAAAGAGTTAAACTGAGAAACCAAATTCAATAATCCGCATTGACAACAAATTTTTCACTGGATATATTATGAACAGTGAAGAGAAACAACCTGCACCAGAGACTTCTTGTGCAGGTCATCTTATTAAATAAGAGTAATCTCTTTTTCTATGGAAGGATCAAAAAGCATCCCAGTTTCCTTAATATCTACCTCAACATTTAGAATAACTTTTAATTGTGATTTGTTTTTATTCGCAAATAACCCTTGTAAAAAAGCACTTTTATCCTCTTCCATAAAAACAGAACCGGCATATTCCCAATTTTGAGTTTTCGATATTTTGCCTGGAAATGGGTTTTGGTTTTCAATCCAATCTTTTCCATCATCATTTGCAGAAGCAATAATTTCTGTTTTTTCTTCACCAGCATCATTTTTATAAATGGCTTTCAAGGACCCTTTTATACCTATTGCTGTTAATTCTTTTTCAGAAGCTACAGTGATATTGTATTTAATTCCTGTGTCAGTAACAGGTATTGTATCCTCTACTCTGTTAAATGTAATCGTTGGAGCACCAATACCAACAAATGTTTTCATTTTATCAAAAAGTCCCATTATTATTTGTTTAAAAGATTTCCCTACTCATTTGGCTTTTCGGTGTCGCCCCGTTTTTTAGAGTGGTCGCAGGGTTCCACTATTTGTAAATGTATATATCTTTGCGGAACATTTCAATAAATTCCGCTCAATTTTTTGCGGCTCTCATGTCTGTCCGCTGCAATCTGTCTTATGTCGTTCCTGAAACTTGTCCATAACAGTTAGTTGCGGTATCTTGAGAAATACATATAGTCCAAAGTTAAACAAATGGAGAATATTTATTTCTTATAATTACAGACGTTTTTTATTTTATTATATCGCAGGAACCAACACTTGGTGCTTCGCCTTCATCAAATTTAACATCGCCGTATTTGCCTCCTCCTAAATAATCTTTTTTCATATACACTTTTTGGAAAAAACACCTCTTGTCTGCTGTATAATTCCCTATAGCCCATGCAGCATATGTCATTTTTATCGGTATACCTAAATCATTTTTTTCTATTGTCCAATCAGTAAATATTAGTAATATTTTTTTATAAACGACCCTCTCTTTTTCTGCAACTGTTGGATATGAATTCTCCAGGTTGAGGATTTTCATAAATTGAGATTCTAATGCAGGATCTTTTTTCACCGCACTTACTCCTCCGCTTTTAAAGAATGTTTCATTTTCCTGAATTTTTACTTTTTCGTTCTGTGTGTCTTTCCCTTTTTTTATTTCTTGTAATATAGGTTCCGCTTTTTTATTTAATTCCGCTTCTGTAATCTTTTCTACTGCACTTTTATTAGGGCTGATCAGTTCGGAGTGCAGCGGGTTAAAGCTGTTGTGATTAAATAATAGAATTGATTGGTCATCCTGTATTACAGCATAAGTTTTGTATTTGCTTTCAAAATAATAACGGCCAATTTTGCTGTAATGTATTTCAGATGAAACCACTCCCTGATATTGCTTCTGTGCAACTATTAAGAGTTGAAGGCTGTCGGGAGTTTTCGTAACAGCCACTCCAGCCATTTTGAAACTATTGAAAAAATTTAGTAAACTTGCAAACAACTTGATATCGGTTGAATAATAAACAGTTTTACCGTCCAACAGTTTTTTTACTTCAGGATCATCTATTATATAACCATCTGCATCTTTTTGTTTTTTTGAGGAAACGGGTTGTTGTTGTTCCGCTTTCGAATCATTGATTTCCGGCTTTTGTTTTTCCGGTGTTTTTTTGTCTTCAGTTTCAGTTTTGCTAACGGCAGATTTGCCGAGTGATTTTAATTTGCCCAATTGTGCATGTACATTGCTGACGCCAATGATTAGAATGCAGCAAGAAATTAATGTTTTTAGTGTTTTCATTTTATTTGATTTGTTAATTATTTTTTTT
>CAISYK010001005.1 GCA_903889605.1 uncultured Bacteroidota bacterium | reverse complement strand
TTTCTTCTTTTTTTCTCTCTGCCTTCTGGAGGCTCAGGGGGGGCATGGTTTGGAGGAGCTTTTGCTCAGCAGGATCCTCATTACAGCCAATACATGTTTAATCAATTGGCTGTAAATCCCGCTTATGCCGGCAGCAAAGAAGCAATAAGTGCGGCCGTTTTTTACCGCAACCAATGGACTGGTATGCCCGGTGCACCTGTAACTGAAACATTTACGATTCATAGTCCAATGCGGAATAAAAAAGCTGCGTTAGGTTTCAGTGTTGTTGCTGATAAAATCGGGCCAAAATCAAGTATTGGTGCTTTTGGATCTTATGCATACCGTATAAAAGTGAGAGATGGCAAATTATCATTTGGATTGAGGGTGGGCGTTTACCAATATAACTACAATTGGGATTTGGTGACCCATAAAGATCAGACTGATAATGTTTATATAGCACAAGGATCAGAGAAAGAAACAATAATTGTTCCTACAGCTGATGCAGGTTTGTATTACTATACGAATTCAATGTATGTCGGCTTAAGTATAACACATTTGAATAACGGACTTTCCGGAGCATTAACAAAAAAAACTGCTGCGGGTGATTATTCACATTTATCGTCTCACACGTTTTTCACAATCGGTAAAGCATGGGCGGTATCAGAAAAACTAATTTTCAATCCGTCATGTATGATTAAAATGGCGGGAAATTCAGCTCTTTCTTTTGATCAGAATTTTAGTTTCTTATATAATCATCGAATATGGATGGGACTATCATTACGTTCAATATCCGGAATCGGCGTTTATTCTCAATTTAATATAACTGACAAATTCAAAATAGGTTATGCTTTTGATTTCACATATAATGATGCAGGGCTTGCAGGGCGCGGCAGTCATGAGATAATGATTAGTTACGATATTAAGACTTCAAAACCGCCGTTTTTTTCGCCGCGTTATTTTTAAAAAAGTTTAAAGAATTACGACAAAATATTTTAAATTCAATAAGGCTGATCATATGCGGCCTAAAAATAATTTATGAAAATATCATTCTTCATCATCATATTTGTATTTCTTTTAATCTGCTCATCATCTTTTGCACAGCTCGACCGCGCCAATAAACTATATGATGATAAAGAATATACACAGGCTATAAAACTCTACGAAACCATTTTACAAAAAAATGAAAATGCAGAGGCTCTTCAAAAAATTGCCAATTGTTACAGATTAATAAAAAACTACCAGCAGGCAGAATTAAATTATGCTAAGCTTGTTATATCAGCTAATGCAGATCCTGTAAATCACTTGTATTTTGGTATGATGCTTAAAGTTAACAATAAAATAGAGGAAGCAAAAAAAGAGTTTAAACTGTATGCTGCGGCCATCCCAAGTGATGAAAGAGCTGAGCTTTATTTAAAATCATGTGATAATATTAAAATTTTAGAAAAAAAAGCAAAACAATTTGATGTAAGTATTGTTCCTGATATTAATTCAGAAGAATCCGAATTTTGCCCTGTTATTCTAAAAAATCAGCTTGTGTTTATTTCTGATAAAAATAGTAATCTGCTCAGCGACAAACAAAATTTTCTTCATGTATATTCTATTGAAATGAAAAAAGGACAGGCAGCCACTGCCGGGTTTTCAAAAGAGGCAAAACCTCTGCCGTTTCCAATAAATTCTGATTATCATGATGGCCCGGTATGTTTTAATTCTGAGCAAAATTTGATCTGCATTACTCATGTGGAATTAGAGAATAAAAAAGATAAAAAATTTGTTAACCGTTCAAAATTGTATTTCTCCAATTTAAAAGGAAACAAATGGACAAAGTTAAGCCCTTTCCAATACAACAGTGACGCATGCTCTATGGCACACCCAAGTATTTCAGATGATGGGACAAAACTGTTTTTCGCATCGGATATGCCCGGCGGACAAGGCGGAATGGATATTTATGTTTGTGAAAAAAACGGCGAAAACTGGGGCCCTCCCAAAAATTTAGGCACTAAAGTTAATACCGCAGGTGAAGAAGTATTCCCATATATTCGTAAAGACGGAGTATTGTATTTTTCTTCTGATGGACATTCTGGTTTTGGTGGGCTTGATGTATTTTCAGCAACAAAAGGAATGGAAACTTATTCTAATGTGAAAAATCTTGGTGCTGATTTAAATTCTGCATACGATGATTTTGGACTTGTTTTTATTGATGATAAAACCGGTTATTTTTCATCCGATAGACCCTCAGGAAAAGGCCTTGATGATATATACAGTTTTACGGCGCTCAATAAATTAATTGCCGTTTCTGGTAAAATAGTTATTGGTAATAATATCAATAATCCTTTGAAAAATTCGGATGTAATGCTTTTGTCTGAAGATGGCAAAACCTTAAATTCGGTTGCTACCGATGCCTCAGGTTACTTTATATTCGAAGATCTCGAAGCGGATAAAAAATATATGGTGAAGCTTGATGATACAGAACCTAAATTTTCAAAAAAAATTAAATATTACCTGGCTGATGATAAGGATGCTTTGATAAGAGAGACAGGTGCGGATGGTAAAGGAGGGAAATTTGTATTTAGGAATTTACCGGCTGATCCTAATTCTTTACCTGAAACTACCCTTGAAGGTGTAACATTTGCTGGTAATTTGTTGTTTGGGAAAAATTCAACCAAACCATTGTCGAATACCAAAGTTAATTTATTGAATAATAAGGGAGAAATAGTACAAACTGTAATAACTAATGCTTTCGGTGCATTCGTGTTCTCTCATTTGCCAGCCGATCAGAATTTCTTTGTTAAAGTTGATGAAAACGATACAGAATTGGCTCTTAATACCAAGATTATTATGACCAATAAAAGCGGTAAAGAAATGAAATCTACAGATTCTGGAAATAACGGCAGTTTTAAATTCTCATTTCTTGCCGGAGATAAAAATTCGCTTAAACAGATGTCCGTTGAAGATACTGAACTGAGGATTGATTACAAAGGCAAAATTGTTTCGGGGGATAAAGTTCCATTAGCAAATTCAGTGGTAAATTTGGTTAATGCGAAAGGCGAAATCATACAAACCACCCGCACTGATGAATTAGGGGCTTTCCGTTTTTCAAACCTCCCTGCCGATCAAGTTGTATTAATTACGCTTGATGAAACCGACACTCAGCTGAAAAAATTTAAAAAAGTATTTATAACAGACAGTAATGATGCTGTGGTTAAAGAGGTTGCTGGTAATGATGCCGGTGTATTTAAATTTTCTATTTTGCCAAGTGATAAACAAAAATTAGGAACAGTATATGTTGACGACCCATGGTTAAAAGTTTTAGCATTTAAATCAAGTAAGACTAAACAAGATGTCAATATTATTGAAAATATATATTACGAATATAGTAAATATGAAGTTCTGCCGGAAGCGGCGAAAAAATTGGATAAAGTTATTGACATTATGGAAAAGGATTCATTGCTGGTAATTGAAATTTCATCTCACACTGACTCACGCGGCACTGCGGAAACCAATATGAAACGTTCATTGCAGCGTGCGAATGCTGCGGTTGATTACATTGTAAAAAATGGAATTTCTAAAAACCGTATTTCTGGTAAAGGTTATGGTGAAACTAAATTGATTAATAAATGTGCTGACGGGGTTGATTGTACTGAAGAAGAACATGCCAAAAACCGCAGAACTGAATTTAAAGTTTCACGTAAAGGAAAATAATTTTTTTTGAATTAAATGTTCTGAAAAAAAACGCCTGAAATTTCGGTAAAAATAATATGTGGAATCGGCGCTTTCATTATTATTCTGCGGTAATATTACAGAGGAAATGCCATTTTAAACCTCATCCTGTACTTTTGGACACTCCTCTACACCTGAAGATTAGAATGCGGTGAGGCTGAACGGGAAACTTCCAAATGTTTTTTTAATAAACGCCAGATGCAGCTCTGTTATCAGGAAAACCATAGTCCGACTGCCTGAAGTAAATAAGAAGTTTTACTTTATCAAAGTAACAGTTCCTTTATAAAAGTGTATTTCCTTTTTAATATCAGTAATTTTTATTGAATAAATATATACGTCCTCCAGCGCAGTTTCACTTCCTTTATTTACCTTGCCGTCCCAAGGATTATCAATATTATTAGTTTTAAAAAAGATC
>CAISYK010001004.1 GCA_903889605.1 uncultured Bacteroidota bacterium | reverse complement strand
GGCATGCCGGCATCGGCTTCCTTCAAGATGCTGATGATCTGTTCTGTACTGTAACGCTTGGTTTTCATGCGTGTAACCTCCTTGGTTGATTTTAATCATTTTTTCCACAACCAAGTGGTCCTGTTTTTCGGGCTCACGTCCTAATCCCAAAAACGGAACTAAATAATCTTCGATTTCTTCTATTGTCTGTTTTAATGTGTCCATTTTGGATTGTCTGTATAATTACCGCTAACGGTCGCGTGTATGAAACGTTTGGCACTTCGAAGCACTTTCCTATCAAGTTACCACAACTTTTGATACGAGCTGTACCGCTCGATAAACCACTGTCTGCCAAATGTTTTATACACGTTGTTAGCCGTTCGGTGTTTATTTTTCTGTCGTTTTCTATCTATTTCCTTTTGCTCTATTATGAGTTTTACATAGCATTTCACAATTATTTACATCAGTTGCACCGCCTTTACTCCACGCAGTAACGTGGTCAGCATCCATTTCAGCAAGTTTCCAAATTTTTGTCTTGTTAGAATCGTGACCAATTGCACATAATGAGCAATTAGAAATACCTTTTTTCTCAGCTACTTCTGTCTGCTTTGCATAAACAGATTTTTTGGTTGCATCGTCAAATACTCTAACTTCTAAAAGTTTTGTGTCAGTTGAGCCACCTAAAACATATTCAAAGATTCCTTTTCTGCTTTTTACATATGGGTCGGCATACAATCTTTGTACTTCGTCTGAAACTGACTTTGAGTTATATGGTTTTTTACGATAAGTTTCATAAAGTCTGCCCCATTCAAGTCCCTTCATTTCACTTTCAACGTCAGTAAATACAGTAGAAACCCAATCAATAACACTATTGAAATAATCTTTTAGTTCCGTAATATTATTATCAAATCTATGTCGACTCATATATTCGCTAACATTTTCTTTACTAACCCATTCTAAAGCTCTTTCTAAAAAATCCTGTCGATTTGCACTTCCAGAAATGTATGCACTCCATTTTTGAATATTGGAATTTTTGCTATTGCTAAATTCTTCTTTACCCAATGTAACGAATGGTCCCGAATAGACCGCATTCAACAATTCTTGACTGTTTAGGGGAACGCCTGCAATGTTTATAGTTCTAAACCATTCTTTAATTTCGCTTTCTGTTCCTTCGCATTCATAGATAAGAAGTTTTGTATTTAATATTTTGTTCTTTTTATCTACTGCAAAACCTCCGAATAATTGTTCATTACCGTTTCCATCTTTGATTGCAAATTTATTTGTAACAAATCGACCAATACTTGTAATACGTTGTTGACCATCCAATACTTCAAAATTACTATCATTAACATTATTAAAATAGATTAACCCAATTGGGTAGCCTTTTAAAATAGATTCAATAACTGCAATCTCTCTTTTACCACCTTCGGATGCATAAATATAATTACGTTGATATTCTGGTTGTATAGTTAACTTACCCGAAAGTCCAAATAAACCTTTGCCTTCAAGTTCATTGTAAACAAAACCGTCGCAAATTTCTTTAACGGTGATGTCGATTCTAAGATTGGTTTCCATCTATATTTTCTTGTGTTTAATAAATAATCTTTTATACATATGTTTACCATTTGGCAAAGTTGCATGAGGATTGCCTTTGGGGTTAATTATGACACCTCCAGAATAACCACGACCATTATCTTCTGCCATACCAACAATTTCAAATTGTTCTGGAGAATATTTATCCAAAAAAGTAATTGGAACGCCCATTACACCATCATAATCACTTGGTATAGCATCAGTATATGGAATCTCAATAGCATTGTAATTATCATATTTTTCATACTCTTTTCCCTTAACGTCCTTATGTGAGCTGAATTTAATATTGTCAGCCATTGTCATTAAAGGTAATGGTTGATGCCTTTTGCCGTGGTCTAAATTTGTTAGCCAAAGACAGTTATTTGTAGCTACTATTCGGTTACCTTCTTGGTCAATTCTTGCTTCTGTTCCATATAACTCATATGATTCGGGAACAATGAAGCCAGAAATCCACCGTCCCATCCCTGTTCCAAGCCAAATTTTATTTTCCCTAATTAAAGGAAATACTTCTTTATAAGTAATGGCGTTAATATTCCCAATAATTAAAAATTTCTTATCATAGTCAATAATTTGTTGAATAAAATCATGAAACAGACTAAATGGTGGATTAGTTATTACAATATCAGATTGTTTTAATAAAGAAATGGATTCATTACTACGAAAATCTCCATCACTCTCTAAAGGTGTCCATTCATTATGTTTATAATAATTAATTTTTCCGAAAATTATAAGTGGACTTATGGTAGACAGTGTCGTGTCGGAGACAGTAAAGAAATAATTATAAAACTTCCAATTTTACTTGATGAAAAAAATAATCCAATTATCGGAATATGTCAACAAAGATGTCGCTGTTTTTGAAAAAAATCATCCAACTTTATCCGGGTTCAGAACGACTTCCCGGAGAATTTCCCATTGCTTGACTGATCGAGAACCCCAACGTTCAGGATGTGTTGCTTGAGCCTGT
>CAISYK010001003.1 GCA_903889605.1 uncultured Bacteroidota bacterium | reverse complement strand
TTTTAATAATATTAAAAATGACGCGCTCGGAACGAAGAAAAGCACTTTCGCTTTTTACAATATAATCGAAAGCTCCATATTTAATGGTATTAACAGCCACCTGAATTTTATCCTGACCGCTCAGCATAACAACCTCAATTTCCGGTTTTGTCTCTTTTATCTTTTTAAGAACATCAATACCATTCATTGCATTCTGCAATTCAAAATTATAATCAAGGAAAATGATCTGAGGATTAAGGTCGAGGTTTTTAAGGCATTCTTCGCCTGTATTAAAAACATGCAGAGTAAACGCAGGGAACTTGCTTAGATGATCTTTAAGCATAGTTGTCTGAGTTGTATCATCATCAACAATAAAAATAGTATTAACTTGTGACATTTTGTTAAGGGGTTAATTCGTTAAGGTAAAAAACTATTATAAACCGATTTTATATTAAAATTACAAATATTAATTAAAAAGGAATGTTATCTCTCACAAAGAAAACAAAAAAAATTTAAAAACAGTTCACTTTTTATATAGATACTGATAAAATACATAAATATTTTCAGACTAATTCCTTGAAGGACTTTTCACATATTTCCTTAAGCTGGATTATTAATAAAGGAATTTGCTCCAGGTTAATTTTTTCTGCAGCAAATTTCTCAATATTCTGACTCAGCTCAAATGCCTGTGTTATTCCCATATAATTAAAATGCGGCTTAATAGTATGGGCAAGTTTAGATACCGTCAAGTACTCTTGCTTGATTAACGCTTCATCAATTTTTCTAAGGTTTTCCGGAGTTCCATCAAGATACATCCCAATATATTTTTTCATTCTTGTTTCGCTGCCTTCGCAGAACTCTTTTAGAAAAGTGAGGTCAGTTACCTTTTGCTCAATCGGTTTTTCTTTTACTTCACTCTTTATTGTTTCCAGCTTCGTTTGAGGATTAGCCTCATTTATTACTGCATTTCCATTATTATAATATTTTGCCAAGCCTTTCAGTAATTCCTCTTGTTTAAATGGTTTCGGAATAAAACCATTCATTCCGGCAGCTAAAAACCTTTTTATATCCTTTTCCAATACGCTGGAAGTGAGTGCCAGAATAGGAATTTCTTTTTTTATCCCCTGCATCTTTGAGCGGATATACTCTGAGGCTTCGATACCGCTCATTTCCGGCATCTGCACATCCATAAGTATAATATCAAAATCTGCAGCCAAAAGTTTTTCTATGGCTATTTTTCCATTATCGGCTATTTCCACAACTACGTCTTTAATGAGACTTTCCAACGTGTCCTGAACCACTATTTGATTATACTTATTATCCTCCGCAACTAAAATTTTTATCCCAATGAGAGAGGAATAATTTAAGTTTTTCTGATCATCTGATTCAATATCCCCCTCATTTCCTATTTCAAATGGAATAACAAAAGAAAAATCAGAACCTTTCCCGAGCTCGCTTTTCACTTCAATTTTTCCATTAAATAACTCAACAAGCGTTTTTGAAATTGATAACCCTAATCCTGTACCGCCGAATTTCCTTGTGGTGCTGGAATCTGCTTGTGAAAAATTTTCAAACAAGAATCCAATTTTGTCATTAGGAATTCCAATTCCAGTATCGATGACATGGAATCTTATTAAACCAATAGTGCCCTTTTCTTTCTTCACTATAATTTTCACTTCGCCCTTTGCCGTAAACTTTACGGCATTCCCAACAAGGTTAATTAAAATTTGGTTTAAGCGAAAAGGGTCGCCTATTAATATTGGATTAACATCTGATTCGATTTTAGTTGTCAGGATTAGCCCCTTTTCTTCAGCTTTGAACTGCATAACGAAATATACCTGACGAATCACATCTTCTATTCTGAAAGGAATATTTTCCATTTCCATTTTCCCAGCTTCGAGTTTACTCAGATCAAGAATATCATTTAGAATTTCAAGCAGATTCTCAGATGATTTTTTAACAGCTGTAAGGTACTGTTCTTGCTTAGTGGTAAGTGCGGTACTCAATGTCAGATTTGTCATTCCTAAAATAGCATTCATTGGTGTACGGATTTCATGACTCATATTGGCCAGAAACTGCTGCTTGAATTCTTTTTGCCGTTCTACTTCTGACTTTTGCTTTTCAACCATCTCCATATGAATGGAGACCTCGTTTTTTTGAAGCTCAATAAGATCCTTTTGTTTTCGGGTAATGCGAAGCGAGCGAACCGAAAACCCCGCAAATACAAGCACTAATAATAAACCAAAGGCAACAGACCAAAGTACCGTTTTTTGCCTATGGATTTCTAATTCTGCTGCCTCGTCTTTAGTATTCTGCTCTGCGTCTTTTTTATCCTGCTCAGCTTTTCTTACATCTTCTCTTTTATCAAATGCATAATTCATTGTACTCTCAATGATTTTTTTCTTCGTTTCTTCATTGTCAATAAGGTCGCGGTATTCAATAAACAGTTTATGATGCATATACGCCCCCTTCCAATTACCCTGAACACTATCAATTGCAGCTAAACGGCTGTAGCTGTCTTTGATCATTTCTTTATTTCTTATTTCCTGGCTCACTTTCAAAGCCTTGCTTAAATAATCCTGAGCTTCTTTTAGATTATTTAACTTGGTTTTCACTTCACTGATATTGATATAAGAAGAAACAATCCCTTGTTTATCCGAAATTTCTTCCTTTATTTTTATTGATGCGGAATGATTTTTTAATGCCTCCCCATATTTGCCTTGAGAACAATAAATTATCCCGGCATTGTCATAAAAATCGGCAATGCCTTGTTTGTAATTAATCTCTTCGGCACACTTTAATGATGCAAGTTGATTTTTTAATGCCTCCGAATAATTGCCTTGGCGGGCGTAAATAATTCCTATTTTGCTGTAGGTGTGCCCTATTGATTTTTTATCGCCTATATATTCCTTAACATTTAAAGAAGCGAATTGATTTTTCAAAGCCTCAGTGTAATTGCCTTGTGAATAATAGATATTGCCAATTTTGCTGTATGAACGGGCAACTCCCTGTTTGTCATCAATCTCCAGCATTAACTTTAATGCTTCCGTATGATTTTTCAATGCATCGTAATAATTACCTACAGAATAATAAATATTTCCGATGTTGTTATAAGTTGCGGCAATACTTTTTTTATCTCCGATTTCTTCTTTTATATTCAATTCTCTGAAATAATTATTTAATGCTTCAGGGTAATCGCCTTGGGCATTATAAATAATCCCTATGTTTACTAAAGAAGCGGCGATGCTTTTTTTATCTCCAATATATTCCCTTATCTTTAATTCGCTGAGGTAATTTTTTAATGCTGCAGTATAATTGCCTTTATTAAAACAAACAATACCAATATTATTATACGCGGATGCAATCCCCTTTGCCCAGCCTGCAATTTTTCTCCCTTTCGCATCCTGATAAAATTCGGGAAGTGAGTTTGCCAGTGCAAGGGCCTTATTTCCATATTTTAAACCATTGCCTTTATCTTCAATGTTAATGTATTCCTGTGCTAATTGGTTTAAGTGATTTACTTTGCCGGTATCGGCGTTGTCGTCTTTCAGCAAAATCAGGAGGGAGTCAATCGTTTTGTTTTGAGCAAAACAAAACGAATTAAGAATCAAGAATGCAGAAGTAAGAATTAATAGGACGAACAGTTTTTTCATAATACTAAAATACAATTAAATTTTAATTGAAATTCATATTTCCAATAAATAAGAAAGGTTCTGGTTTTTTCTTGCTGCCGGTTAAATTATAATCAAGAAAGTTTTGGATATAGGAATCAGGAAATTATCAAACTGTGTAGTTCTGAAAATAAACTTTTGGTATATGCTGGCTGATTTATTTATTGGAGAAATAAATCAAATGAATGAGAGCTTTTACTTATTGCATTTTACAAAACGGCATTTAAAAATAATGTAAACTCGGTTTCGCAAATTATCTTTTTTATAGGTTAATTCTAAACATTATTTTCGCAAGTGTTTATCACTTTAATTTTTCAATTTTTTCCAGCAAAACAATTGTTTCTTTATACTCATCTTCGGCTATGCCAGATAATTTAGCTAATTCAATTGCTTTAGAAGCGGCCGCTTTGGCTTCCGATTTTTTATTCAACTTGAATAAAATAGCGGCATAAGTGTCATAACAATACCAGTTTGGCAGATCTTTAACTGCTTTCTGCATCCATGATTCTGCTTTTTGCAGAGCACCCTTATCATTCGACTGTTCATAAATCTCCCACGAAATATTATTAAGCTCATCTGCAGTATGAAAGTATTTATCACCTTTATCTACCAACAGCTGCACATATTTTTTCCAATCTTCATTTACCTTTGAATAAGCCATATCAAGCTTAAACACAACTTCATCCTGAGCAGCGAAATTTATTTTTTTAATTTCATCTATGTATCTCTTGTAATCAGAACTCTTAGATTCTTTACTATAAATAATTGAATACCCGCCGTTTAAAAACACCTCCACTATTTTAGACCTTACCGAATCGGCGGTGTAAGCTTTATTAAAGGTCGCTGTATTGTTTAATAAATATATAAATTCACTGCTGGTATAGTTTGATGTATAATCTCTTATCATATTCCAATTGGCTCTATTAGAAAGGTTTTCATCTTTTTGAGTTTTGAAATAATCCTGCACGGCATCCTCAAAAAATAAACAGGTTTTAGAAACTGCGGCAATATATGAAGCTAAAAAAGCAGGGTCAGTTTTTTTAGATTCATACTCCTCGGCAAATTTAGAAAATCTTTTTTCTGGGTTAAAAGCATCTTTGGCTAATTGAATAAAAGTCTTCGCGTCACTTGCTCCTGCTCCTCGATGAACCAATTTACCGTCACCATCAATAAATAATAAATTAGGGAAACAGCTTACCTCGTAAAGCTTCGCAATTTCTTTACCTTCGCCCTTTTCCATATCAAACTGCGCATTTATAAACTGCGCATTGAAATAATCAGCAACTGTATCATTTGTGAATACATTTTTTGCCATCCATTTACATGGTCCGCACCAGGAGGTAAAAGCATCAATAAAAATTAACTTATTTTCTTTTTTTGCTTTTAACTTTATATCAGCAAAAGGTGTAGTTTCGAAATGTATGCTTTTAGTCTGTGCAAAAGCAAGGCTTCCAGCAAACATTAAACTGAGGATGAGTGTTTTTGTTTTCATTTTTTTAAATATTACAGTCTATAAGCGGCTTAATTGGCGATGAATAATGAAACATTAGATATTTTACGACCTAAATATACTAAAAAGTATAAAACAGGTTTCTTAAATTCGTTTTTTTAAAGCCAATTACGTAGCGGTAAATCCGCATTTATTTATCACTTTAATTTTTCAATTTTTTGCAGCAATTCAACAGTGCCTTTAAACTCATCTTCGGCTGCGCCTGATAATTTAGCCAATTCAATAGCCTTATCAGCTGCAGCTTTGGCTTCTTTTTTTTTATTCAACTTGTATAAAATTGCCGCATAGGTGTCATAATTACCCCATTCCGGCATTTCTTTAATTACTTTCTGCATCCATGATTCTGCTTTTTGCAGAGCCGCCTTATCATCCGAATTTTCATATATTTCCCATGAAACATTATTAAGTTCATCTGAGGTATGAAAGTAATTATCTCCTTTTTCGACAACCATCTGTATATATTTTTTCCAATCCCCTTTTTCCTTTGCATATGCAATATCAAGTTTAAATATTACTTCCTCCTGAGATGCGAAATTTATTTTTTTTATTTCAT
>CAISYK010001002.1 GCA_903889605.1 uncultured Bacteroidota bacterium | reverse complement strand
GCTGGTTTGGTTTCATTGCGCCTCTCTGGGAGAATTTGAGCAAGGCCGGCCACTTATGGAAAGGATAAAAAGAGAAGAACCTAAAACCAGAATTTTACTTACATTTTTTTCACCTTCAGGGTACGAAATCCGCAAAAATTATGACGGTGCGGATTACATTTTTTATTTGCCGATGGGCACACCTTCATCTGCCGAAAAATTTATTTCAATAGTAAAACCCCAAACGGCATTTTTTGTAAAGTATGAATTTTGGTTCAACTATTTAATTGAACTAAAAAAAAACAATGTTCCAACATACTTAATAGACGGCATTTTCCGAGAGAACCAGTATTTTTTTAAAAGTTACGGCTCATGGTTTAGTAAACAATTTAGTTCTTTTACTCGTTTTTATCTGCAGGATGAATCTTCTAAAGAATTAATTAGATCAATAGGTTATAATAATGCAGAAGTAACCGGAGATACGCGCTTCGACAGAGTTTTCGAAATTGCAAAAAACACCAAACCATTTGATATTGTAAATCAATTTGCTGCCAATAAAAATGTAATGGTTGCAGGAAGTACTTGGGATGAAGACGAGAAAATTATTTCAGAATTCAACTTTAAGGATTCCGGATTCAAACTAATTATAGCTCCGCATGAAATTGGTGAAAATCGTATTCAATCAATAATCCAGCGCTTTCATCAAAACACAGTTATTAGATATTCACAAACACTTCAAAAAGACATTTCAAATGCCGATATTTTAATCATTGATAATATCGGCATGCTTTCATCTTTATACCAATATGGTATAATAGCTTATATCGGCGGTGGTTTTGGGAAAGGCATTCATAATATTTTAGAAGCCGCGGTATTTGGACTGCCAATAATTTTCGGACCTAAATACAATAAATTTATTGAAGCAAAAGAACTTATTGAATTAGGGGGAGCTTTTACTGTTTCAGATGCTGATGAATTAAAAACAACAATTAATGAACTATGTAAGCCCGCTATTTTAGAATCTGCATCTGCAGCTTCTAAAAGCTATATTTTATCACGCATTGGGGCAACTGAAAAGATTTTTAAATCTATATTCAATCGGTAGTTTTTTTATAAAGTTTAAAAATGCGGGTTGTTATTGCATATATATTTTTTGAGTTTATTATCTTTTGGATTAACTCATGGAATGGTACATTTATTTTTGAAAATTTCAATGCAGAGCAAGATATAAAAATGGATATCACTGATGGTATCCAAACAGCAGACTATAAACATTATCTTTGAAAATAAATATCAATAAAACTAAACAGTCAATTTTATCACCAATGGCAAGAATACTTACAGGAGTTCAAAGTACCAATATCCCTCACCTTGGAAATATTTTAGGCGCAATTATACCGGCAATTGAACTTTCGAAAAAAGCAGGTAATGAATCACTTTTTTTTATTGCAGATATGCATGCTCTAACAACGATTAAAGATGCGGAGTTCTTAAAAAACAGCTCTGACGCCGTTGCTGCAACTTGGTTAGCTTTTGGGTTCGATACCGACAAAAACATTTTTTACCGTCAGAGTGATGTAACTGAAGTCTGCGAATTAATGTGGTATTTGAATTGTTTTACACCATTTCCTATGCTGGCAAATGCACATTCATTCAAGGATAAATCAGAACGTTTGGCAGATGTAAATGCAGGATTATTCACCTATCCTGTATTAATGGCTGCAGATATTATTTTATACGATGCCGATTTTATTCCTGTGGGAAAAGATCAGGTTCAGCACCTTGAAATGACAAGAGATATAGCTGAAAAATTCAATAATAAATATGGTGATGTATTTGTAATTCCGCAGGCTAAAATTGATGAATCAGTAATGCTTGTTCCCGGAACCGACGGACAGAAAATGAGTAAATCGCTTCACAATTTTATTAATATTTTTCTTCCTGAAAAAGAATTAAAAAAAATTGTTATGAGTATTATTACTGATGCGACTCCGCTTGAAGCACCTAAAAACACTGAAACTTGTAATGTATTTGCATTGTATAAATTAATTGCATCAGAACAGCAAATTGCAGAAATGCGCGAAAACTATCTGCGCGGCGGTTATGGATACGGCAGCGCAAAAACAGCATTATTGGAATTGCTCCTTGAGAAATTTAAATCTCAGCGTGAAACTTACAATTACCTTATGAATAACCGTAATGAGCTGGATGCAAAACTAAAAACAGGCGCAGATAAAGCACGTGTTATTGCAAGGGCAACGTTAAAAAGAGTTAGAGAAAAACTTGGATTTAAAAACCCATCATAAACCAGCCTTCTGGGATTTTGGGGCAGCCTAAATTTTAATTAGATACAAATACGTAAACACAAACGGAGCAGACATTATTAAGCTGTCGAAGCGGTCTAAAATCCCGCCGTGTCCCGGAAG
>CAISYK010001001.1 GCA_903889605.1 uncultured Bacteroidota bacterium | reverse complement strand
TTGTTCAAATTATTTAAAACATTTTACTTAGAAATCATTATTAATAAAATAAAGGATAGTAATTGTTTATCCGGTGAAATATTAAAACTTTTAGAGGAGTTGCTTAAAATTTTAAAGAACAAGTACAAAATAAAACTTGTTAAGGATGAAAGCATAACAAAGTTAAGTGATAATGATATTTTAAAACGGATAGTAACAATGCAAGAAAGTATACTATAATTATGACAAAAAAGTGCAGAGCATTATGAATAATTTTAACTTAGAAATATTTTATATTCAAAATTAGTTAGAATAAGAAAGTTTTCCAAAAACAAATTTAATTATGAACCTAGAACTTGAAAAATTAATTGACTTTGCACTTGCAGATGGAGTTCTTACTGATAAAGAAAGGCAAGTGCTCTATAAAAAAGCAAAAGAACTTGGAGTTGACCAAGATGAATTGGAAATGGTATTGGATGGTAGGCTTCACCAATTGAATCAACATACAATTAAACCAACAAAGGAAAAGGCTGGAGTGATTAAGGCTTGCCCTTCTTGTGGTGCAAGCGTTGATGCGTTTTCAAATAACTGTAAAGCATGTGGTTATGAATTCAGATACGATGCGTTAAAACAATTAATCGATAATATTGCATTAAACCCAAAATCTGAAAGAGATATTATTAGTAAATATAAAAT
The DNA here is from genome assembly GCA_903889605.1 of uncultured Bacteroidota bacterium. Taxonomy (GTDB): domain Bacteria; phylum Bacteroidota; class Bacteroidia; order 2-12-FULL-35-15; family 2-12-FULL-35-15; genus 2-12-FULL-35-15. The sequence continues at coordinate 2,185 of CAISYK010001001.1, read as the reverse complement.
TCCAATTAATAAAGAATCTAGTATTGAATTTATTACTTTCTCATTTGGTAAAATAGAGGATGATGGGTTAGATAATTCCTTAAGGCAGGTATGGATAGCAAAACTGTCTGAAACTGTGTCGATGATAAAAACTACAGCAAATATTGCCGTTGAATCAGATTATTTAGAAAAAATAAATCTACGAGTAGAGGAAATTAAATGGAAGTATTCAGTTGAATCAAGTACAATTAAAAACAGTGCAAATGTTAATGAATTGCTCGATTCTATAAAACACATAAAAGATGAAAAAAATAATTTAGAATCCACGAAAGGTATAAAGGGCGATATAGATAAAGAATATTTTGAGAACAAAATCGCTGATTTAATCAAAGACTATCCAATACCATCCTCAAAAGGAGAAATTATAAATTTATTATCTGTTAGCGTAGCAAATGGATCAACGAAAACAATACTTGGTACACTTGAAAAAGAAAGTTTAGCCTGGAATGCTAAGGCTCTTGAAATAATAAATAAATCAAGAATTTTATACTCTAATGAAACAGCATTCTTACAGCAAATAGTTTCTTTTGAAAGCAAAATTAAGGGAGCCAAAAAACAGCATAATGTTATTACATTTATAATGTTGGTAATAGTAATAATTGGCATTGTTTTCTGGATAAAAAGTTGTAAATAGTTAATGTAAGATTGCAAAAAAAACACAATTTTGTATCAATGAAATAGAAATATTTGTAAAAATTAAAAAAATTATAATGGGACTATTCAGCAGTAAAAAAGAAGGCGGTATGATGGACATGATCCGCTGTGACGAGCAAGATTTTTTGATATGGAAATGGCGCCCCGTTGGTAATGAGGTAAACTCTACTAACAAAGAAAATGCCATTCGTTGGGGCAGCAGCCTACGTGTGAAAGAAGGTGAAGTGGCGGTATTCGTTTATAAACAAAAAGACGGGACAATACAGGATTTTATTGAGGGCCCTTTTGATGAATCAATCAAGACAGCAAATTTCCCAATACTTGCAAGTATTGTCGGACTAGCTTTTGCAGGAGGTACGCCATTTCAAGCAGAAGTTTATTTTATCAATTTATCAAGAGTAGTTCAATTTTCTGCAAGAGTACCCTACTTCGATATTTTTGATCCAAGATTTATTGATTTTGGTGTCAAGTGCGCAATCCAGTATCAGATACTATCTCAAATAAAAGACTATAAAGAGTTTATCAAAATACATAGACTTGCGAATTTAACACCAAATGACTTAAACCAGAAAATGAGACCTGTTATTGACAGGCACTTAAAGTCATTAGTAATAAATATTCCAAAACAAAAGGGGATTGCAGCAGTACAAATTGAAACACAACTTGATGAAGTTAATTTGCTTTCGGAAGATCGATTAAAACCTGAAATTGAAAAAGTTTTCGGAATTCAAATTAATAATTTAAGTATTGATAAAATTGATATTGATAAAGATGATGAACAATATCATAAACTGCGTAAACTAACCGCTGATATTACCGAAAGGAAAACCGTTACTCAGGCAAATGTGGAGATAAACACTGTAGAAGCTCAATCGGATGTCAATATAAAAAATTTAAAAGACTCTCAGCAAATCAATGCTGATAATATGGATGAGGCACTTCGCATACAACGCGAGGAAATGCAACGCGCACAAAAATTACAAACAGAAACAAATTTCTTAGAAACACATAAATTGAACATTCAAACCGATGCTCAAAAGGAAATTTTAAAATCAGCCGCAGATAGCTTAGGAAGCATGGGTAATATGAATCTTGGTGGTGGTGGCGGTGGTGGAATGAATCCAGCCGGGATGATGACAGGCATGATGATGGGCGGTGCTATGGGTAATCAAATGGCAAACATGATGAACAATATGGGAAACAACATGAATCCTCAAAATCAGCAGAATAATCAAATGCCTCCCCCTCCCCCAGCAACCCAATATTTATTAGCTGTTAATGGTCAACAAACTGGTCCATTTAATATGCAACAACTTCAACAATTGGTTATGAACGGGCAATTACAAAACAATACATTTGTTTGGAAACAAGGCATGCAAAACTGGGCGGAAGCAGGTCAAATTATGGAACTGCAAGGACTTTTTAGTGCAATGCCTCCACCGCCTCCACCACCTGTTAATCCTTAAAAAAATAAATATGAAAGACAATAACT
>CAISYK010001000.1 GCA_903889605.1 uncultured Bacteroidota bacterium | reverse complement strand
TTACGTATTTTTAATTCTTCCTCAGCAATCAGCAAAAACAAACCAGCCATAGCTTTTTGAGTAACATAAGCCGTTAAGTCAGGGTTTTGCTTTTGTACAAAAGGTATTTTGTTGTATTTGGAAATAATGGGGTTCCAGTATTTTGTTACTTCCACTTTATCAATTGCGGCCTTTACTATAGGGGTGAACTTCTGGTTTAACTCTGCTGTAGTTTTATCTTTTAGATATTGTGTTGCTGCATTATCAGCTCCTTTAAGGATTGCAAAACCATCACCTATGCTCATTCCTTTAACTGCAGCAATAAAAACCGGTGCGGCATTTTTAGCTGCTTCTTCGGCAGCCCGGTTTAAAGTCATTACAAATTTATCTGTTTGCGGTTTCATTCCTAAAGCATCTACTTTGTCTTTTACTTGTTTTGCTTCAGGCGGAAAAGGAATAAACAACTTAGGATTTTTATAATAACCATCCAATTTTGACGCTATACCAGTAGAATTATTAGTCCCTACTGTTAATGCTTCTTTTAATCCACTAACAACTTGATCGTTGCTTAACGGCTTGGCAGCTGTTGTTGAATTTCCTTTAAGTGCTTTATCTGCTGCGGCTTTGGCAGCTGCAGCTCTTTGCTGCAGACTTTGGCTTGTACCTGCAGTGATTGTCAATACAATCAAAGCAATGGTAGGAATGATTTTCTTTTTCATTTGTCGAATTGTTTTTCTCAACAAATAATCCAATCTAAAAAAAGTTATGGATTATTATGAGTAGGTTAATTTATTAATGTTTTAAAATTATATTTTTTTAGGTTTTTCATTTTCTTTCCATCGTCCTGCAAAATTTTCCAGAAAGAATGGGGAGCAAAAGTTCTATTTTACTTCAAAGTCAAGTAATTTTTGATTCTCAATATATGCTTCAAGCCTATCGCCTATTTTCACTTGCCCAACACCTTCAGGCGTTCCGGTATATATCAAATCACCAGTTTTAAGAGTAAAATATTTTGAAATGTATGCTATTATTGTATCGAATGAAAATATTAAGTCTGTTGTATTCCCGCTTTGAACAGTTTTTCCATTAATAGTCAAATGAAAATCAATGTTTTTTTCGTCAGCAAATTGTTTTTTATCAATAAATTTTCCAACAGGGGCTGCTCCATCAAATGCCTTAGCTTTTTCCCAGGGTAAACCATTTTTTTTACATTCGGCTTGGATATCACGAGCAGTGAAATCAATTCCTATGCCAATTTCATCATAATACTTATTTGCAAACTGAGTTTGAATATTTTTACCAGGTTTATTAATCTTTAAAATCAATTCGACTTCATGGTGTATTTCCTTTGAAAAATCAGGGTAATAAAATGGGTTATTGTCTTTTATTAATGCGGTATCAGGCTTCAAAAAAAACACAGGTTCGGTTGGTATTGAAGAGTTCAATTCTTTGATATGTTTAATATAATTATGGCCGATGCAAATAATTTTCATTTTTATTGAATTATGTTATTTAGTGAGTCTTCAGATTTAATGATAAAAAAAACAGGATGGGCAATTTTATTTAATCTTTAAGAATTGACGTTTTAATAATTATCTATTAAATGCCATTCGTAATTTAATATCCGTTAATACTTTTTTGGTGTATAATGGGAAATCTCCGTTCTGCATCCATGAATAATATGATGGCTCATCCCGAAAAACCTGCTCAACGGCTTTTCCTGTATGTTTCCCGAAATTAAATACTTCTACCCCTTGTTCGTTAAAAATTATCCGACCTGCTAAATCGGCGTTTTTATTAATATTTGTGAAACTGTGCAGGGCATTTATATCATTTATTACCGGGATGGATTTATTCCCTTTTTTATCTTCGAATTCAACACCATCATAACGTCCGAGCTGTGCTAAAAAAACTTCATAAGTAGCTTCGATATCTGCCTGAGCACTATGTGCATTAATAATTTCTTTTCCGCAGTAAAATTTGTAAGCTGCTTTTAATGTTCGCTGTTCCATTTGATGAAAAATGTTTTGAACATCTACAAATCGTCTGCCTTTTAAATCAAAATCTATTTCAGCACGCATAAACTCTTCAACCAGAATAGGAATATCAAATTTATTTGAGTTATAACCTGCCAGATCACAATTTTTCAAAAAATCAGCGAGACTTTTTGCTATGCCTTTAAAAGTGGGCTCACCGGCAATATCTTTGTCGTAAATACCGTGAATTTCGGAAGATTGTTCAGGAATAGGTATTGTTGGATTAATTCGTTTTGTCTTTATTTCTTTAGTACCATCCGGCATAATTTTCAAAATAGAAATTTCTACAATGCGGTCAGATGCTACGTTTACTCCTGTTGTTTCCAAATCAAAAAAAGCAATTGGACAAGTTAAATTAGGTTGAATCATATAAATTTATTTAAGAGATTATATTAGTTGCATAATAATTTTCAAAAGAATGTGCATGTAAAAATCGTATTGTTCAGCAGCAAAAACAAATTAAGTTTTGCTTAAAGTCTACACCTATTGTATACAATTTAAACATTACAAAATAACAAAAAAAACAGATACAAAATTTATTGAAGATATTACTTATGATAAGTCAGCCAAGGAAAGAGTATTTAAAAAAAATAAGAATTCCAAAGTTCCGCTGAAAAATATTAATTGCACAAAGGCTATTTTCATTGTTAATGCCTCGTTAAGGATTCATCGTAAATACTTTTCAATTTTATAACCGATTGAAGCCCTAAGGTATCAATTGTGAAAAACTCCAAGCCTGCCCATTTCTTTTTTAGTAAAAGGGAACGTACAAATGAATAATAAAAACAATAAAACTCAAATTTGGCTGGAAAATATTGGAGGAAATTTAAATAAAATTATTAAAAGCAAATCGATTTAAATGTATATGCTGACTTTGCGAAAAACTTTGCGAACTTTGCGTGGAGTATATTTCACGCATTTAGAAATTTTACCATGATATCATTCCCCAATGCAAAAATAAATATAGGCCTCCGAATCATTGAAAAAAGAGCTGACGGTTTTCACAATATCGAAAGTGTCTTTTATCCTGTGGCTTTGTGCGATGCCTTGGAAGTAATTGAAAATACTGACAATACTACCCAGCCAATTATCTTCATTTGTTCAGGTATTGAAATACCAGGCAATACAGAAGACAATTTGTGCTGTCATGCATATCATTTGATTGCTGCAGACTATGTTCTTCCTAATGTAAAAGTTCATTTACATAAGCATATTCCTATTGGAGCAGGATTAGGCGGGGGCTCAGCCGATGCTGCTTTTTTTATACATCTGCTGAATAATAAATTTGAATTAGGCATTCCTTTGAATCAAATGCTGAATTATGCTCGTAAGCTGGGCAGCGATTGTTCATTTTTTATAAGTAATAAACCTGCTTTTGCAGTAGAAAAGGGCGATAAATATGAATCAATCAATCTGGATTTGGGCAGCTATTATATTGCCTTAATTTATCCCTATATTCACATTAATACAGCAAAAGCTTACAGCGGAGTAATTCCTGAAGTACCGGCACGATCATTAAAAAATGATATACTAAATCTGCCAATTGAGCAATGGAAAGAATTTATTCATAATGATTTTGAAGACTCTGTTTTTCCGCAATTTACAGAACTTAAAAAAATAAAGGAGCAATTATATTCATTGGGTGCCGAATACGCATCAATGAGCGGCAGCGGTTCAGCATTATTTGGAATTTTT
>CAISYK010000999.1 GCA_903889605.1 uncultured Bacteroidota bacterium | reverse complement strand
TTTTTGTCCTGTTGTACTTTTGTTTCGTCCTAATTAGATACTACATGATTAAGCTGGCTTTATAACCCAAATGCCTTAAAAAGCTTGAAAGTTAGAAGCGAAACGCAGTGTAATAACTGCGGGTTCTATCAAGGAGAAATCTAAACAGGCAGAACTGTTTAGGGATTCTGTTTCAAAAGCGGAGAAACTAATCATACGGAGGCGGAGTAAAATCCGCCTCCGATTTTTTAAAGCTCAATCAATACTGCCATAATCGCAGCATAATGGATTCTAATTGGCAGGATAAATTAATAAGCAAAGTGAAATAGAATATTTTAATAACTCAGGTTTCGGAGTGAAACAAATAAACGCATGCTTGTTATTTAATTGTTTATGCTGCGTTAGTGATTGCAGTTGAAATACCTTTTTAGAAAAGATACAAGCCCTTCGGCTCGCAGAGGATAAACTCCAGGCTTCTCCATTTTTTTAATAATGGGAAATGCCAAATTGAAATTATTTTCATTTGGGTAACCTATGGATAAATTAATATCTAATATTATGAAATCCGAAATTCATTTAATGATAAAAATGTATCTATAATTTATTCAATCAAAAATGAGTTTTTCATTCAGCATGTAATCTAAAATATATTTTATGTCATCTGAAAACAAAAAGCAGAAAAAAAGTGAATCAGTCAGCAATCCTTCTTCCTGGTCATTATCTTCATACCGTATATACCTAATTTTATTCCTGGCTATTATTCTGATTTATTTCTTTATTTCAATGACTTCCGGGGCAAAGGAAATCACATGGGACCAGTTTAAAAAAGAAATGCTGCTTAGCGGCGATGCAGCCAAACTTAATGTAATAAATAAGGAAACGGTAAATGTTTATATTAAACCGGACAGCCTTAAAAAAGAAAAATACAAAACTGCAGCCAAAGATATTTTGGGAAATATAAACCGGGGGCCTCACTATTATTTTCATATTGGGTCAGTAGAAATTTTTGAAAAGAATCTTGAAGAAGCTCAGGCACAATTTGATGAAAACAAAAAAACAACAGTACAATATACAAACGGAGAAACCATTTGGTGGATAAATGTCCTTAGCTGGCTTGCACCAATTTTATTGCTTGCTGTTTTCTGGATATTTATAATGAACAGGCTATCCTCAGGCACAGGAAGCATGGGAAGGTCTATTTTTGACTTTGGAAAATCAAGTCCTGAAATTTATGAAAAAGGGAAAGTTAGTGCTGTAACATTTAAAGATATTGCAGGTTATGATGAAGCTAAAACAGAGGTGATAGAAATAGTTGAATTTTTGAAACAGCCGGAAAACTTCACAAAACTTGGAGCAAAAATACCGAAAGGAATATTACTGGTTGGCGCGCCAGGCACCGGCAAAACGCTTATGGCAAAGGCTGTGGCAGGGGAAGCCGGAGTTCCGTTTTTTTCATTGTCAGGATCTGAATTTATAGAGATGTTTGTGGGGGTGGGTGCTTCAAGGGTCCGGGATTTATTTAATAAGGCTAAACAAAAAGCTCCGAGTATTATTTTTATTGATGAGATTGATACCATAGGGAGGGTAAGAGGTAAAGCATTATCTATCCAAGCAAATGACGAAAGAGAAAGCACACTCAACCAATTGCTGGCAGAAATGGATGGGTTTGGTCCTAATACAGGGGTAATTGTGCTGGCGGCAACCAACCGCGCTGATACCCTGGATCCTGCGCTGCTTCGCCCTGGACGTTTTGACCGGCATATTCATCTTAATCTGCCGAATAAACAGGAACGCAATGCAATATTTAAGGTACACCTAAAACCTCTTTTACTGGATCCGTTGGTAGATGCTGAATATATTTCTTCGCAAACTCCCGGTTTTTCTGGGGCCGATATTGCCAATGTATGCAATGAAGCGGCCCTCATTGCCGCAAGAAAAAAGAAAAAAGCCATTGAAACGCAGGATTTTTTTGATGCCATTGAACGTATTGTAAGCGGACTGGAAAAGAAAAGCAAAATAATTTCTCCGGCCGAGAAAAAAATAATTGCTTTCCATGAAGCCGGGCACGCTGTTGTAAGCTGGATGCTTAAAAATGCGGATCCATTGCAGAAAGTTTCTATTATTCCCCATGGCAAATCTTTAGGTGCTTCGTGGTATTTGCCGGAAGAACGGCAGATCATAACCCGCACACAGTTTTATGATAGTCTAAGCGCTGCTCTTGGAGGGAGAACAGCTGAAGAAATTGTTTTTAAGGAAATTTCCTCAGGAGCTCTTGATGATCTTGAAAAAGCCACCAAGCAGGCCTATATGATGGTAACGCAGCTTGGATTAAGTGAAAAAATAGGAAACATCAGCTTTTATGATTCAACGGGAATAAATGAAAACTCATTCCAAAAGCCATACAGTGAAGCCACCGGGCAGATTATTGATGAAGAGGTGAAAAAACTCATAGAAAACGCACATGAAACTGCAAAAATAATTTTAGAAAGCAACAGGGGGAAATTAGATGCACTTGCAAATCTTCTGCTGCAGAAAGAAGTAGTTTACAAAAAAGAAATTGAATCCGTATTAGGTAAACGCGCTGTTAAGGAAGAAAAGGTATTAGTGTAATCCAATTTTAGAATCCAAGCACCTATTGCTTTTTAACATACACATATTCTGCCT
>CAISYK010000998.1 GCA_903889605.1 uncultured Bacteroidota bacterium | reverse complement strand
TTTTGGATGTGATTACAGCTTTGAAAAATAACCCGGCCTTAAGATATGAAATTCAAGAACAATATCAATATGTTTTAGTAGATGAATTTCAGGATACGAATGACGCCCAGATGCGTTTACTCCGTTATATTACTGATGCTCCGGTCAATGAGGGCCGGCCAAATATTATGGCGGTGGGTGATGATGATCAGGCAGTTTATAAATTTCAGGGTGCAGAATTATCAAATATTTTAAACTTTAAGAAATTATTCAAAGATGTAGAGATAGTGACTATGACGGATAATTACCGTTCCACGCAGGATATTTTGGATGTGGCTTCGCATATTATTAAAAAGGGTGAAGAGCGTTTGGAAAAACTACTACCAGAGATTGAGAAAAACTTAGTGGCTTCAAATCCTAAATTAAAAGCGGAATATGCGTATAATCTTGATTTAGGTATAACCACAACCCTATTTGATGATAAAATCAAATTGGAAGGCTCATATTATTATACGTTATTAAACAATGCTATTGTATTAAAAGATTTTAAATGGAAAGGAAATGACTCAGTTATGTATGGAGGAACGATTAGTAAAGTTTATGCATATCAAAATGTTGATAAAGCTAATGTGCAGGGATTTTTCGGAGCAATTACAGCAGATCTCACCGAAAATATATCATTTAAGACATCTTTAACATATACTTACGGGCTTTACAAAGATGTTGATAAAGATTCTGTTATGCCTTTGGACCACATTCCTCCGGTATTCGGAAGAACCAGTCTTCTGTATCACTTCAAAAAATTTGAAAGTGAAATTTACGCAATGTACAGTACATCCAAATCAGCAAAAGATTATAGTTTAGGCAAAGAAGATAACGAGGCTTATTCGGCAGATCCTGTAAATGGTTTCATGCCGGGGTGGTTTACTTTAAATGGTAAAACAAGTTATCATATTACGAAGAATTTCACAGCCGTTTTAGGTATAGAAAATTTATTTGATACGCATTACCGAGTATTTGCATCTGGAATTAGTGCTCCCGGAAGAAATATCATGGCTTCTGTCAGATTTAAATTTTAAAATTATTTCTTAAACTGCTTTTTTATTTTGGGCTGGCTCAATAATTTAGTCAGCCCATTATAAAAATTTATGCTAAAATCAGATTTGGCGTTTACTTAATATTTAAAAATTAACATGAAAAAAACAATCATATTCACGGCATTTGCAATTATTGTTTCACAATATATAATTGCACAAAATACCCTTAAGGGATTCATTACTAATAAAAGCAGCACCGAAAAGCTAGCGGGGGCATCAGTATATTGCTCCGAATTGAACAAAGGAACAATCACAAATGAAAATGGAGAATATTCCATTTCAGGTTTTAGTAAAGGGGATTATAAAATACAGGTTTCTTATTTAGGATTCCAGACAAAAATTGCAAGAGTAAGTATGAACGGTAATGACACGTCAATTGACATACAGTTGGAAAAAGCAACTATAGAAGTTAATGAAGTTGTTATTTCAGGTGCATACACAACTTCGCAGGATGAAAGTCCGCAGGAAATTGATGTAATAAAAATCAATGAAATGCCGCAGTCTGGCGCATCCACGGTGATGGATGTTATTTCAAAAATTCCGGGTGTAAGTGCAATTACAACAGGACCTCTTGTGAGCAGACCTGTCATACGCGGTTTGTCAGGCAACAGAATTCTTACCGTTGTTGATGGTGTGAGGTTTGAAACACAGCAGTGGGATGAAGAACATGGTATCGGGGTAAACGAATTAGGAAAAGAAAGGATTGAAATAATAAAAGGTCCTGCCAGCCTTCTTTATGGCCCAGAAGCAATGGGCGGAGTGATACATTTTATTGAAGAGCAGCCTGCTGCTGTGGGGCATACTACGGCCGAAATTCACGGCGCAGGCTATTCCAACAATATGGGTTTTAATGCAGGAGGAAATATTAAAGGCGCGACAGAGAAAAACAATTGGAGCGTAAGTGTTCTGGGAAAATCTATGCCTGACTATTATTACAACGGTTATTCCAGCCGCGTACCTAATACGAGGCTTAATGAAGCCGGAGCTAAAGGCTCTTTTGGAATTAATAGAAAATGGGGGGCAACTTCATTGAGTTATCAATTCAATCAGGCATACTACGGCATTTTGGATATAAAAGATTTGAAACCTGGACATAATGAGGTCGAAGCGGATATGTTTCCAAGTGAAATTGAAGCTCCGTATCATTCAGTTATGGATAATAAGGTCAGCTCTCAAACAACAATACTGGCAGGTGCTTCAAGGCTTAAAATTACTTTGGGATATCAGAATAATCACCGCATCGAATTTGAGGATGATACTATTCATGCAAAAGCAGGCTATGACTATGTTGATATGACATTAAATTCAGCTACTTATGATTTAAAATGGTATTTACCAGTTTGGAAAAACTTCTCGACAATTATGGGCGCGCAGGGAATGTATCAAATGAATAAAAACAGTGCAGCTGCGCACACAAACCTGGTTCCTGATGCGACAATAAATGATATAGGGTTTGTTGCTCTTACAAAATACACGTTAAAATCATTCAACCTCACTGCCGGAGGGCGTTGGGATAACCGCGATCTGAGCACTGTTGGTAATGTAAAAAGTGATTCAACAATAAATATGCCTGCAATTAAACGCACATACAGTAATATCAGCGGATCCGTCGGAGCAACTTATGATATTGAGGATCATCTATTGCTGCGTGCCAATTATGGATCAGGCTATCGTACTCCAAACTTAAATGAACTGATGTCAAATGGTGTAAAACTTGAATCGCGGCATTATGAAATCGGGAATCTGAATTTTGTGAAAGAGCAAAATAATGAAATTGATTTCAGTGCCATTTTTAAAACTGAATTTTTCTCTCTTGAAGCAGCAGCATATATGAATAACATTAAGAACTTTATCTATCTTGCTCCGACAGGCCTTTACAAAGCAAATAATTTAAACGGAGGAATTGATTCTTTACCTGTATATCAATATTACCAAAATAATGCGCTTATTAAAGGCGGAGAAGTCGGCATTGATATTCATCCGAAAAGTATCAGCATGGTGCATCTTGAATTAAAAGCAGCAAACCTCACAGGTACACGTACTGATAATAATTCATATCTGCCGATGATGCCTTCAGACAAGGTTTACTGCACCCTTATTTTTAATTTTAAAGATCATTCAAAATATAAAAACTGTTTTGGCAGGATTGGTACATTAACAGCCTTTGATCAAAAGAAAGTTTCAAATAATGAAACTACAACTCCTGGATATACCTTATTGAATGCTGCGTTCGGATTAACCTGGAAGCAAATATGGAAACTGAATAACATTGATTTTGTGCTGGCGGTTAACAATGCTCTCGACACCAAATATATTGATAATATGTCGAGGCTGAGAGTACCGATTTTACCCAATTTACCAAATGGTGTTTACAACCAGGGGATTAATATAGTTTTTAGCCTGCGGGTGCCGTTTAATATTAAATAACCGGGGTTATGTAATGATCAAAAATAATTTTTTAAAGTAAA
>CAISYK010000997.1 GCA_903889605.1 uncultured Bacteroidota bacterium | reverse complement strand
TTCCAGCCATTCCAATAAACATTTGCCCACCAGCTTGGACTTGTTACAGCCGTCATTTGTAATAATAAAAAATCAGAACCTGTGTCTCCGCCATTATCGTTGGAATCCGCTTTTTTAGTACAGCCGGTATAAACATTGGAAACCGTACCATAAGTGTCGGCCTGACCTGTACATTGTGTTGCTTCGTAATTAAAATAGAATTTCCAAGCGTTTAAATCTGCTGCGGATGCATTTACCCCGCAGTGAAAAGCCGTTAAAATATAACGTTTGCAGTCTAATGCTGTATTATTAATCAATGATCCTGAACAATAGCCCAATTGGGTTCCTTCTTTTACAAGTATACGTACAACACCTCTTTTTTCATCCGCCCAATTGCTGCCTTCGGAGCAAATTACATTTACTTCACAATCAGCCGCCATAGGGAGCATACGGTATTGATGCGCCAATGAAGTAACCCTTAATGTACCTTGTCCTTTGACGGCAGAAGGTTCAAAATATTCAATTATTTCTTCGCTTCCGCTCAAAAACTCAGTCGAAAATAATTCATTTCCCTGATTATCTGCATTTGTATATGATCCGGAAACTTGTTTGCGGTCGGGTGTATAAACATGTAAAACGGATCCTTCAGGCAAAAAGAAATTTTCAAAAAATAATCCGGTAGAAAGTGCGCCATTCGATTTCAAATCCAGGCGCCATACCCTGTCTCCATTGGCAAGATCTGCCCAAATTCCGGAATTAAACATAGAAAGATTTACATCAAAACTTCTAGCAAAACGCGGATAGTTGCCCTTTTGCTCAAATTCAAAGGCATCTGCAATATCTTGATTGAAGTCATGCGCCGGCATAATTATAGTTGGAATGCTGCCTTCGAGTGCGTGACTGAAGCTATATGGGGCTATGTTAGGATTCTCCTGAGCCTTAATCAATGAGGTGTTGAATAAAACGGCAGACAAAAATAAAATGTTGATATTTTTCATAAAAAAATAATTTAATAGATGTTTCTTAATAATTTTTATGCCTTTTAATATATTTAGCCATGCAATTAGTTCACCACTTTTGGATTGACTCTCTCAGGGAGGATAAAAGCTCGGATATATTTATTTATTTATTTTGAAGTGTAAGTTACCCTTTGTTTTGCTCCAAGTTTTAGTATCACCGTATTTTTGCCTGGATATTTCATTTTAACCATATTAAATTTAAGTTCCTGATTTATTATCTCTCTGCAGGAATCATCATTACTAGAATGCCTTAAACAAAGCGACAGCTGAGGAGGTAATGATTTTGCATACATACCATTTGAATATATTTCAAATGAATGTTCTTTACATCCGCCGGAATAATTCACGAAAACTGATAAAATATCGCCATTTATTTTCATGCTGTCAACATTATATGATGCTCCCGTATTCATAATATCCAGAGCTGCATCAATAATTGCATCCTTAACTACGGGGGGGCTGTTTTTACTTTCTGATTTAGATTTTGAAGTATTTATATTTTTTGTCAATTCTTTTTTATGGCATGACAAAAACAAAATGACGGAAAGTAAGATTATTGTTGAAAATAGTTTTTGCATTTGGTATATATTTATTCAAATATCGTTTTTAGATTTTAAAAAAACAAGTTTTGGAATGGTTTATTTGTTAGGAATAATTTATGGAAAAGGCATAATAACGGCGACTCTGCTTTTCATTATTGTTAATTTCACTTTTAGCCCCATCAATGGCTAATAAAAGGATACGTACTTATTGGATGCTGAAATCTGATATTAGTGACACCTCCATACTTGGAATTCCGCAATTTTTTATAAATGCAGATATTTTTTTTTGAAGAATAAGGAAATCAGGAAAGATTCGTCAACCGTATTTTTTAATACTGCCCAAGATAAAATATTTTCGCCTGCGGATAATAGGCGTTAAAATATCCATAACCATTATGCACATTTGTTGGAAAGTGAATTGGTTCGGAGGCAAGCTGTGTTATTATACTGCCGTTACGTTTCGCAGCTGTCAAAAACTCATAATATCCTTTACTGATATTTGCTATTTCAACAACTATACTATCTGTTGGTCTTACTTTTAAAATGGTTTCTTTAGTTAATATATTATCGGTAAACGATGCATCATTCAATAAGTCGAATTCAGATGATATTTTATTAGAGCCTTTATTAAAATAGGAACTTATATCGAGACTTGCTCCCATAGAAGACTGTTTAAGGATATAATTTACAACATAGAAGTTCTCCTCATTAGGATTATCTTTTACAATATATTTTATTTTGACGATCGTATCAGCCGGGTTTTTAATAATAACAGGATAAACTGTATCGAATTTTACTTGCGGAAGCATTGTAGTTACTGCAGAAGCATTCATTCCGGTAGAAGGTTCTTGAACATTTAAAGTATAAGTATTGTAATTGGTAAGCAAAGTGTTTGTACTCATATAAACTCCAGGGAGCAGCATACTAAGTGTATCAATTATGCCGCTGTATGAAACAGTTACAAAAGCATTAGAAACCACTAAATTATTAAGCATGCTTGGGCTGGCGGTATCTGCAGAAGCAATAGGCGCTAATGCACTAAATGATTTTGTTAAAGATACAAACATAAAACTTGAAGGGATTATCATGGATGCCACAACAATCTTTGGTTCAGCTGGTTTTACATCAATATCAATTCCGTCTGGAGTACATCCTTGAAATAAAAATAGTGTTAATGCAATATTGAAAATTATTGTTTTTTTCATTTTAATAGTATTAAATTTTTTTATTTTTTTTATTTTTCGCCCTGCTTTATGAAAGGTGA
>CAISYK010000996.1 GCA_903889605.1 uncultured Bacteroidota bacterium | reverse complement strand
CAAAAACTTAAAGAACAACAGCTAAGATTTTTAACTAAAAAAGCTGCAGAGTTAAATATGCAACTTGTTCATAATTAGAAAAATAAAAAAATACGTCAATGGTAGCGGAGTCGAGAACGGCGCGAAAGGATTGAGTTAGAAATATAACCTTAACTAAACTACATTAATATTTAATAGATAATTGATGCGATTTCTTACTTCGGGATTAATATTGAAATGAAAATTGAATTTAAATGAGCAGTGAACATATTTTTATAAAAGCATTAAAAGGCGAAAAGCTTGAAAGACCTCCAGTTTGGATGATGAGACAAGCGGGAAGATATTTGCCTGAATATATTGAATTAAGGAATAAATATGATTTCTTTACCCGCGTACAAACTCCGGAACTAGCCTGCGAAATAACCATACAGCCAGTTGACATTATTGGAGTTGACGCAGCAATATTGTTTTCCGACATTTTAGTAATCCCACAGGCAATGGGGCTCGAAGTCCAGCTTTTAGAACATAAAGGACCATTTTTGCCAAAAACGATAAAAAGTAAAAAAGATATTGATGAATTAATTTCAGGTGATGATGCTGTAGCTTCCTTAGATTATGTGAGTAAGGCTATTAAACTAATTAAAAAGGAATTAAACAACCTTGTTCCACTTATCGGATTTGCAGGTGCTCCGTTTACCATACTTTGTTATATGATAGAAGGCAAAGGCAGCAAAACTTTTGATAAGGCAAAACAATTTTGTTTCTCCCAGCCTGAATTGGCGCATCAGCTGCTGAATAAAATAAGCGATGTAACAATTGCTTACCTTCACGAGCAAGTGAATGCAGGTGCAGATGTGATCCAGGTTTTCGACAGCTGGAGCGGCTTATTAGGACCTAAGGATTTCAACCAGTTTTCGCTTCCTTATTTAAATAAAATTTCAGACAGCTTAAGCACCAGAGTACCTGTAATCCTTTTCCCTAAAGGCAGCTGGTATGCTTTAGAAGAATTAAGCAGCTCATCGGCATCAGCAATTGGAATTGATTGGTGCATTACGCCTAAGTTTGCAAGAGAACTGACAAAAAATAAAAAAACGCTGCAGGGCAATTTCGACCCTTGTAAATTACTGCTTCCGATCCCTCAGATTCAAAAAGAGGTTAAAGAAATGATAGATGCTTTCGGTGCGGATAAATACATTGCCAATTTGGGACACGGCATATTGCCTAATATCCCTGTGGAAAATGCCAAAGCATTTGTAGATGCGGTTAAAAATTATAAATCATTATAGAAAAAGAATCAAAATTTTCATTGATGAACCAATTTGAATAAAGCCTTATATTACGATAAAATTGAGAAAGCTTTCAAGGCTTATAACAAAAACAACAAACAAAATGACAGAAGATATTTTAACATTGCTGAACAAATACGACCTCCCTCTCCCCAGATACACAAGCTATCCAACGGTACCGTATTGGGAGAAAGAAAGTATTAATAATGAAAAATGGAAGCAAGCGGTTATTGAAACTTTTAAAAAAGAAAATAACGAATTATCTATTTATATCCATCTGCCATTCTGCGAAAATCTATGTACATTCTGCGCCTGCAATAAAAGAATCACTACAAACCATAAAGTAGAAGAGCCATATTTGGCTGCTGTTTTAAAAGAATGGGAAATGTACCGCTCTATGCTGCCTGCAGAACCTGTTATTCGAGAAATACATCTCGGAGGCGGCACCCCTACTTTTTTCAGTCCGGAAAACTTAGTAAAGCTTATTAAAGGAATTACAAAAAATTCAATAGTTTCGCCTAACCATGAATTTAGTATTGAAGTGCACCCAAACTTCACAAGCGAAGAACACCTGGCGCAGCTTGCAACTGTAGGTTTTAACCGGATCAGTTTAGGAGTCCAGGATTTTGACCCTAAGGTTCAGTTTGTAATTAACCGTGTTCAGTCGTTTGAGATAACAAAAGAAGTGGTGGAATGGGCTCGTAAACACGGCTATAACAGTATCAATTTCGATTTAATATACGGACTGCCGAAACAAACTGTTGAAAGTATTGATTTCACCATAAAAAAGATTAAAGAATTAAAACCTGATAGAATCGCATTTTATTCCTATGCATTTGTACCATGGAAAAGCAAAGGGCAGAGAAGATATACTAAGGATGATCTGCCCACGGCAAATGACAAATGGAAGATGTATCAATTAGGGAAGACACTGCTTACTGATCAAGGATACAAGGCTATCGGCATGGACCATTTTGCATTGCCCAATGATAAACTATTTGATGCCGTATCCAATGGAACTATGCATCGTAACTTTATGGGTTATACTTCCACACAATCAAAACTTATTATTGCTCTGGGTGCATCCAGCATCAGTGATGCCTGGACTGCCTTTGCTCAAAATGAAGAGAATGTTGAAGAATACCAGGAAAAAATTGCCCAAGGGAATTTACCAGTGGTAAAAGGACATTTATTAACTGAGGAGGATTTGATAATCCGGAAAAATATTCTTGATTTAATGTGCCGCAGCTATACTGAAATTGACGAAAAAACTTTTGACAAAATAACCCTTGAAAATATTATGAATGAGCTTTCTCTGTTGGAGAAAGACGGGCTTTTAAAATTAGAAAATAATTCAATATCAATCACGGAAAAAGGCAGTTTATTTATCCGTAATATTAGCGCAACTTTAGATGCACGAATGCGCAGAAAAAAAACAGAAGGTAATATGTTCAGTAAGTCGATTTAAAGTATCATAAATATCGTTCTTTGAATAAATAGGCTCTGCTCTTTATTTGATAAAACTGCGTTATTAATTACCGCATAAACTTTTAGGAAAGATTGACGCGAAAAGCATTTCCCTACTTTTTAAAAGAAAGGAAATGCCTAGATGAATTAAATTGTTCACTCTTCATTGAAGAACTTAACAATAGTAATATTTTGAAGGAAAATAAATTGTAAAATTTACTTTTTTCATT
>CAISYK010000995.1 GCA_903889605.1 uncultured Bacteroidota bacterium | reverse complement strand
TGATTGAATTTTTTTATTTACCTCTAACAGGGTTTAAAACCCTGTCAGAGAGCTTCATTAAAAAAAACATAATGAATAACTGTTTCTTAAAGCCATTGATTGAATTTTTTTATGTACCAGTTTTTAATTAATTGTGTAAGCGAACAATAGGCGAATAAAATTACGATAAGAAAAGGGAAAAAGCTTAAAGGCAGAGGCTGCAGTTTTAACGCATCAGCAAATGGAGAGAACGGAATAAAAATGCCGATTGCCATTACCAATGATGTTAAAGCAACTACTGGAGCAGTTGCCCAGCTTTGAATAAATGGGATTTTCCTGGTACGTATCATGTGTACTATAAGTGTTTGGGATAACAACCCTTCAATGAACCATCCGGATTGAAATAAACTTTGGTTTTCGGGGGTATTTGCTTTGAAGAAAAAATACATTACGCCGAAAACTGCATAATCAAAAATTGAACTAATAGGGCCTATATAAAACATAAAACGGCTTGTTCCTGCAGCATCCCAATTCTGCGGCTTTTCAATAAATTCATCATCCATTGTATCCCAGGGAATTGATGACTGCGAAACGTCATATAATAGATTCTGAACTAAAATCTGGATAGGAAGCATTGGCAGAAAAGGGAGTAAGGCACTTGCTCCAAGCACACTAAACATATTGCCGAAATTGCTGCTGGCCGTCATTTTAATATATTTGATGATGTTGCCGAAAGTCCTGCGGCCGTCTTCTACCCCTTTTTGCAGCACCATCAAATCTTTTTCAAGAAGAATAATATCCGCGCTTTCTTTTGCAATATCCACAGCAGTATCAACAGAAATTCCCACATCAGCATCACGCAGAGCTGCAGCATCATTAATGCCGTCACCCATATAGCCAACACTATGACCTTTGGCCTGCAAAAGTTTTACTATTCGGGATTTTTGAAGCGGACTCAATTTTGCCAAAATAGAAATATCTTCTATACGTGCAGTAATTTCGGCATCACTCATTCTTTCTAATTCACTCCCTAGTAATACATTATTAATAGGAATTCCAACATCACGGCATATCTTTTTGGTGATAATTTCATTGTCGCCGGTTAATACTTTAATATTAACACCTAATTTCTGAAGTCCCTGAATAGCAGTTTTTGCCGAGGGTTTAGCAGGGTCAAGAAATCCGATGAAACCAGTAAGCACCAAATTGTTTTCATCCTTTACCGAATAAGTAAGAGGGCCTCCTTCGAATTCTTTTATGGCAACTAATAATACTCTTAAACCTTCCTCATTTAATTTTTTTGATGTATCAGAAACAATTTTCCGCATCTCATCATTCATTGGAATAATTTTATCGCTTTCGATATGAAGTTCTTTGTCCTCACCCGGATCAAAAGCGTGTGTGCAAACCTGCAGCATCTCTTCCACTGCGCCCTTGCAGATCAATAAATGTTTTCCATTTTTCATCTCAAGAATAACACTCATTCTCCTACGGTCAAAATCAAATGGTATCTCATCAATTTTCTTATAATCTTCTTCTGCTTTAATATAATTATGCAGTTCGCTGTGGTCAAGGACAGCAATGTCAAGCAAATTTTTCAGACTGGTTTGATGATAGCTGTTGAGGAAAGCCCATTTAAGTACTTCATCATCCTCATCTCCAAAAACATTCATGTGGCGCGTAAGGACGATTTTATCTAATGTTAATGTGCCCGTTTTATCGGTGCAGAGAATATCCATTGCTCCTATGTTCTGAATTGCATTGAGATGTTTCACAAT
Source organism: uncultured Bacteroidota bacterium (assembly GCA_903889605.1). Lineage (GTDB taxonomy): Bacteria > Bacteroidota > Bacteroidia > 2-12-FULL-35-15 > 2-12-FULL-35-15 > 2-12-FULL-35-15. The sequence goes on along the minus strand of CAISYK010000995.1, from coordinate 1,208 downwards.
AACTTTGCGCTTACTCATTTTCACAGCACCTTTGGCAAGATTTGCGGTAACGATCATGGGAAGCATTTCAGGAGTTAAGCCCACTGCAACTGAAAGGCCGAATAACAATGCTTCAAGCCAATTTCCTTTAGTTATTCCGTTTATCAAAAAAACGAGAGGGACCATCACTAACATAAACCTTATCAACAGCCAGCTTATACTGTTCACGCCTTTATCGAAACTTGTAATTGTTCTTCTGCCAGCAAGAGCCTTACCGATGGATCCAAAGTATGTTTCGTTACCAGTGGTAACTGCAATTACTGTTGCCGTGCCGCTGACAACATTAGTTCCCATAAAACAAAGATTATCTAATTCAAGCGGGGATTTTTTTTCTGTATTATCAATTTTATGTTCCCATTTTTCAACAGGCAAGGCTTCACCCGTAAGTATGGATTGACTTACGAATAAATCCTTTGACTGCATGATTCGGCAATCGGCAGGTATCATATCACCCGCGCTCAGATAAATAATATCACCGGGAACAATTTGCTTAATATCAATTTCTATTTTACCTTTTTCCTTCCGCAATACGGCAGCGGAAGTTTTTACCATGCTCTTTAATTTTTCTGCAGCCTGGTTACTGCTGTATTCCTGCCAGAAACGCAGAAGCGAACTCAGCATCACCATAGTGCCAACCACTATAACTGTTTTGTAATCATGTTTACCAGGGGCGGTGAACATTACATCAATAACAAACGATACAGCTGCAATAGTTGCGAGCACTGCATTAAATGGGGTGATAAAAGAAATGAATAATTGTTTATACCATGAAGGAGCTTTTTCGTGTTCTATCGCATTCAGGCCATATTGGATTTGCTTTTCACGAACATCACTTTCTGAAAGTCCGTCTGCACGGCTGTTTAAAGTTTTAAAAAAGGAATTACTATCCGTCTGAGAGACAGCCAGCAGTTTGCCTAATGCATTGGTGTCAAAATCATTATGTCCGCTTTTTGAAAAACCGATTTTGCTTTTTGACTGTTCTATTACTTTTGCTTCTGTCATTTAAACATCTATCAAAAAAATATTATTTCAAAAGTGTAAGTTTTTGAGTTTACAAAAGTAGTCAGAAAATTATAACTTTCTAATCTTCCCACAGCTGTTAATCTTTTGTAAAAAAGAATAAAAAATTATTGAAATAAAAAAATCGTATTATTTTTGCATTAAATTTT
>CAISYK010000994.1 GCA_903889605.1 uncultured Bacteroidota bacterium | reverse complement strand
CGCCATGGGGATGGTGGAAAGTGCGATGGAATTTCTGCGCATTGCCAGGGATGAATCCTACCACAACATTGTGCTCAGCATGAAGTCGAGCAATCCATTGGTGATGGTTCAGGCCTATCGTTTGCTGATTCAAAAAATGCAGATGCTTGGGATGAATTACCCTCTGCATTTGGGCGTTACAGAAGCTGGCGAAGGTGAAGACGGGCGCATCAAATCTGCTGTAGGAATCGGCGCTTTACTTGAAGATGGCATCGGTGATACTATCCGTGTTTCGCTGACTGAAGATCCTGAATTTGAAATTCCTGTTGCAAAAACCTTGGTAGAGCGCTATTCGAATAGGGCTTCGCACAAATTTATTCCTGAAGTACAAAGTTCAAATTTGAAAGTTAAAAAAAATACGGCTCAGCTTTCCAACGTTAAGCATCCAACTTTCAAACTCCCCTACTCTCCTTATGACTACAAACGCAGGGAAACGCATGAAATAATAAATTTCGGCGGACAAAATGCACCTCGTGTAATTGCTGATTTCAGTGAAATGCAGGAAATAACCCCTGCTGATTTTTCTGCCGTTGGATATAATTATTCGGCACCAACAGATAAATGGAATTTAAAGGATCAGGCGTGTGATTACATTTATGTCGGCAGTAATAAAATAAATTTTAAAATCCCCGGTACTTTAGGATTAATATATCACTCAGCCGCCTGGAAAAAACTTAAGGACAAAACAAGGTGCTATCCTTTGTTTTCGGCTTATGAATATTTTTGTGCAGATAAAAAATTGAAATCAGATGAATTAAATTTTGTTTCATTAACAATCCGCGATCTCACTGATATTTCAAAGTTCGATGCTGCAAAATTTGACAATTCAGTTGTCTTGGTTTTAGAAACCGATAACGAACACGGCATGGCAGAGCAGCGCAGAGCTTTTATAGAATTAATGTATAAGGAATCCAAGCTTCCTGTCATCATCAAAAAAAATTATAAAGCCCTAAATGAAGAAACATTTCAGCTTCATGCCGCAACCGATATTGGAGCATTATTTTTAGATGGATTTGGTGATGGAATATGGTTAGATCAAGGCAAATGCGCTTCCGCAAAAACTGCGAATGCTTCAGCATTCGGGATATTGCAGGCCACACGCACACGCATTTCAAAAACTGAATATATCTCATGCCCGTCATGCGGAAGAACTCTTTTTAATTTACAGGAAACTACTGCAAAAATACGCAACCGTACCAGCCATTTAAAAGGAGTTAAAATCGGCATTATGGGTTGTATTGTTAATGGTCCCGGCGAAATGGCGGATGCTGATTATGGTTATGTGGGTACAGGTATCGGGAAGATTACATTATATAAAGGCAGGGAAGTTATAGAACGTAATATCAGCTCTGAAAATGCCGTTGAAGCTTTGGTTGATTTAATAAAAAAGTTCGGCGACTGGGTAGAGAAGGTGTAACCAAATCTAGAAGTACTAAATAAAATATTTACCGCAAAGACGCAAAGGCAGAAAGTATTTATTTCAAGACAATGTTTTTTCCATTTTTTACTTCTCTGCGACTTTGCGCCTTTGCGGTAAAAGACATATTTACTTTGACAATTCCGCACTTCTATCTCTTGCTTTAATAATTCCTTTCTGAAGATTTTCACCAACCTGCGTTTCATTAAAAACAGATAGCGCAGCTTCAGTGGTTCCGCCTTTTGATGCGACAGATTTTATTAATTCGTCTAATGATTTATCAGCATTATTAATCAAATGAAAAGCTCCGAGCATGGTTTGTTTTACAAACAAAGCAGCAGCAGCCTCATCAAATCCCATTTGTTTCCCTGCTTCTATCATGTGTTTTACTATATAAAAAAAATAAGCAGGCCCGCTTCCAGACAAAGCTGTGACCGCATCCAATAAATCTTCATTTTCAAGAAACACGCATCGGCCGGTTGTACCCAGCAAATTTTCAGCTTTTCTAATTTGCTCAATTGGGACATTTTTGCTGGCAGTAAATGCAGTCATTCCCATGCCTAATTCAGCAGGAGAATTAGGCATTGCACGTATAATGTTTGAATTATTCAAGGCCGATTCAATCCTATCCATTTTCATCCCGGCCATAATGGAAATAATGCATTTAGCCGAATGCAAAACGGGCTTTAACTCTGCTGCAAGGCTTTCAAAATCCTGGGGTTTAACAGCTATAATAACAATATCGCTTTCACCTATTTTAGGGTCATTAACAACAGTGACTTCACCAACATCAAGTTTGACCAATTCCTGTTTTCTGGCTTCATTTTTTTCTGCAAGCAATAAATCTCCTTTAGAAACAATATTATATTTTAGAAATGCACGGGCATAAATTAATCCCATATTACCGCAGCCGACAATTGTAATTTTCATTTTTAGATTTAATTTTATAAAACAAAATTATAACAAAAATGAATGATTTGCTTTTATTTTACAACCTTTGCCTTTGAAAATATTTCACGATGAAACAATACAGCCACATACTTTTTGATTTAGACGGCACACTGACCGATCCAAAGGAAGGAATTATTAATTCCATACAATATGCGTTAAATAAATATGGGATACAAAAGGAAAACCATGAGCTCCTGCATTTTATTGGCCCTCCCCTGCATAAATCATTTCAGGAAATATTTGAAACCGAAGAAAAAGCATTTGAAGCTGTTGATGTTTACCGGGAATATTTTTCAACAAAAGGGAAATTCGAGAACCTTCTATACAAAGGTATTTCAGAGCTATTGGAAAATCTTAACAAAAACAATAAAACACTTTTTGTTGCTACATCAAAACCTACCATATTTGCAGAACAAATTCTGCATCACTTTAATATCCACCATCATTTCAAAGCTGTTATCGGCAGTAATTTAGATGGAACGCGAACAGAAAAAAAAGATATTATACAGGAAGTAATAAATCAGCTGCCCACCATAAATAAGCAGGAAATGATAATGATTGGTGACAGAAAGTTTGACGTCATAGGTGCAAAACATTTTGGAATCGATACTATTTCTGTTCTTTATGGATATGGCTCATTGGAAGAACTGCAATTAGAAAACCCTACATATATTGTGGATGAAGTGAGTGATTTAAAAAAATTGCTGGTTAGAGATTTGAATAAATTTAAATAAAAATAATACGCAGAGCTTTCCTAACCATTACCATACCTATAAACAGCCTTTTCCTGTCATCCCGAGTTTTTCGCGAGGGATCTTGTTT
>CAISYK010000993.1 GCA_903889605.1 uncultured Bacteroidota bacterium | reverse complement strand
TTGCACTAAATCATGACAACTGAAATAAAAAATAAAATAACACAGGCCAATTCATTTATTGATGAAGCTTTTGATCTGAAAAGAATATCCGATTATCATTTAATAATTCAAATTGGTATTGATGGGGTTTGGCTCGCGGTAAACGAAAAATCTAAATACAAATACATTGCTTTTGAAAGTTACACCTTTCAGAATGTCTACTCATTCGACTTAGTTATAGATTTACTGGATGTGATAGTTAAAGAAAGCCGGATTATGGCGAACAAATATAGTTCCGCGGCCTGTTCTATAGTAAACAATCTATCTACAATAATCCCCTCCCCTCTTTTCGAAAACGACAAAAAAGAGATGTACCTTAAATTTAATGCATCACTGCAGGGAGATGAAATAGTTGCCGCTGATGATTTAAAAAATCTGGATGCTAAAAATGTTTTCGCTGTACCTTTATCATTAAAAGCTAAGCTGGGAGGACTTTACAAAAATGTCAGTTATCATCATTTTTCAAGTGTACTTATCGAAGGGCTGCTTTTTCAAAATAAACACCAAACAATAAAAAAACTCTTTGTACATATTCAGCCATCGCATTTTGAAGCCGTTTTAATTGAAGGCAAAAATTTGCTTTTTTACAATACCTTCAATCATCATACAGCCGAAGACTTTATATATTACCTCCTTTTTGTATGTGAGCAGCTGCAGTTAAATCCTGAAAATATTGAAGTTGTTTTGTTAGGTGAAGCAGAAAAAAATTCTGATATATATGCCATTGCACAAAAATATATCCGGAATATAAAATTTGGTGAACGTACTGATGATGCAGACTACAGCTATAAGCTGCAAACATTACCCAAACATTATTATTTCACCATCCTTAACAGCTATTTGCAATAGAAGACCCTCTTGGTTATGTTAATAATATACCGGCCGGGGTTGTCCAGAATGATTTTCTTTGTCATCAACAATTGTTCTCTGATAGAGCGAGGCTTTGCTATGAGTATTGCAGCCAGACAGTCTCATCCCTGTTGTGAATTATCAATAATGGAGCAAAGCTTTTCAACAGACCGCGGTGAAACTGTTAGCGGCAACCATAGATTACTATGCGATTTTGATCTAAACATAACTTTTTGAGTGAATACTAAATATGCCCTGCATAAATAAATGCTCTCTTTGATAAACAATTATTTGTGTATTTGCTGTGTCTAATAAGCAATAATGAAAATCCTCTACGAAAAGTTTTATAGAAAATTAGAAATTACTTCCCTGGAGTTTACACGCAGTGCAATGGAAAGTATCCATTAGGGCGCCAGACTTATTGGCATAAAGGGAGCCAGAGAGGTAGGCAAAACCACGCTTATTCTGCAGTATAAAAAAAATTTACCTCTAAATGGATCAACACTGTATGTGAGTTTAGATAATATCTGGTTTGCTCAAAACAGCTTAAGCTCATTAACCGATTATTTTGTTAAACACGGAGGTAAATTCCTTTTTCTGGATGAAGTGCATAAATATCCTAATTGGTCACAGGAACTAAAAAACATATATGATGATTACCCTGAAATAAAAATTGTATTTACAGGATCTTCTCTGCTGGAAATTCTAAATTCGCGCGCTGATTTAAGCAGGCGTGCAGTTGTGTATTCCCTTCAAGGGCTTTCATATAGGGAATTTATAAACCTAAAACCTGGATTAATGCTGCCAGCATTTACCTTAAATGAATTGTTGAAAAAGCACACACTTATTGCGCGTCAGCTTAACTCTAAAATTAAACCTATTCAGAATTTTAATGAGTATCTAAAAAGCGGGTATTACCCATTTTTTCAAGAAATCCCAGAACTCTATTATCAGCGAATAGAAAAAGTGGTAAACCTCATCTTGGAAATTGAACTGCCTTTATTAAGAAAAGTAGTTGTTGCTTATGTACCTAAATTAAAGCAATTGCTTCAGATTATTTATGAATCTGTTCCTTTTATACCAAATGTAAGCAAGCTGAGCGAACGCATTGGTATAAATAGAAACACATTTATAAGCTACCTTTTTATTTTGCAGGCAGCCAATATAATAAGAAACTTATATAAGGATGCAAAAGGCTTAACGAAACTTCAAAAACCGGATAAATTTTTTTTAGAAAACACTAATTTTCAATATGCATTTTCACCATTAAATGTCAATACGGGCAATTTAAGAGAAACATTTTTTGCAAACCAGCTTAGCAATTCTCATTTAGTAGAATATACCGATCAAGGAGATTTTGTGATTGACAGCAAGTTTATATTTGAAATTGGAGGAAAAAACAAAACAGCCAAACAGCTAAATAAAATAAAGAATAGTTTTGCAGCAGCCGACAACATCGAATATGGAAGCAATAATATCATACCTCTTTGGATGTTTGGATTTTTATATTGATATACATTATATGTTGATGACAAAACTGAAATTAATTTTTCGCTTTGATCTGATTTATTTTATCACCAGACATTGATAGTTATATATTCAATATGAGGAGAACAAGGAATTTAGCGACTTTCTTAAAAACCGCAGGTCAAGAATAAAAACGAGACAAAATTTACGGACTCTCTCAAGACCTAAAAGACAGGAAGCCT
>CAISYK010000992.1 GCA_903889605.1 uncultured Bacteroidota bacterium | reverse complement strand
TTCCTCTGACTTTTTATTTTAGATTTCATCAAAAGTGAATCAACAAAACATTAAACCATTGATAATCAATGCTTTAAGAAACACCTTAGGTTTTTTGATGCAAATATAACTTGACATTCATTATCTGAATAAAACACACCATTTTAGCCACGTAATATGCGATTTAAGACAACTTTACAACAAAATGAACGCCTACACAGCAAAAGTGGCTAAAATGCCTTAAAAGCGCCAAAAATGCGGTAATATGAAAATGTGAAAATTCAAAATAAGTTTATTGATTTTCATAAAGCCAAAGTATCGACTCAAAAAAGGATGTGATTTATCCAAAACCTAGATTTTGGGATCCAATTCCATAAATCACCAATAGCGGAGCTTGGAAATTGCATTTTCCAAATTTTTACATCACATGAATATTTAATTTACCAGAATATTTTTTAGAAAAAATAAATCATAAATTATTAAATTTAAACTTACCTGCCGACTAAATTACAGTAGACCTGCAGAATCATGAAAAATTGATACGTTTTCGATCAAATCCTAAATTTATTCATACTGGCATTCTTTGCAAGTGCACTAGAATCAATATGTACAGGGCATACCCCTAAAAATTTGATTTTAAGAGGTTTTCATAATAATTAAATAGTTATACACTCCAGAGGGTAATTAGAGCAAAGGTGGGCTTATAATAAGTTTTACCTGTCATTTTTCCAGATCAACAGGTACAAAATTATTGGAAATATAAAAATCTGGGTAAATATAGATTGAAGATAAAAAAATACCTTAATAATTTCAAAATTGATTCTATACCGGAAACTGTGTGGGGAGGGAATTAATAATCTCAAAAAAGCTGCAAAACCATATGACGTTCTAGATAGAGTCAATATAAATTTTGGCCTGATTCAGTCAAACATTTTTAATAAATTTATGAATGCATTTCAGTTTGAAATATTACCAAAAGAAATTACATAATGGTTTGGAATATTTATATTCAGGAATATTTGTGGTATTATCATTTACGGGAAATCACCATCAATAAATAAATTTACATAATTATAAATTTCCCTCATTTAAGGTTTGAAAAAATTACAGCTAGAAAAACCTATAATTCCATATTAAAAAAAGAAAACAAATACTTTTCCTGATTAAATAAATATGATTGAATTATATTTTACCGCTTTTAAAAATGCCAAAACATTTAAACGGAATCAAATTATAATGATGTGATAATATTAAATTTTCCAGGTGCAGGCAAATTGTATCGAAATAAAAAAATCCTCCTAAAATTAAAAAAATCATTACAAACTCAAATAATATTATCCCAATTTAAAAGGAGATCAAAAACTATTTCCTGATTAAATAAATCTGACTGGAAAATGTTTTCCCGGTTTTCATTGCGGAAATATTAGATCGCAAACCATTCCAAATTACTCTGATAATATTAGATTTTCCGGTAAGTAATTTTTCACTTAACATGGAAATATAAAATGAATCAAATATCATAGGCAATATTTGAAACACATTTAGCTCATGATTTTTAAATAATGTTTCTATGTCTTTAGGACTGAAATGATATAAATGCCGAGGCACATCATAAGCTGCCCAATTTTCAGCATATAATTTTGCATCTAAAGAAGCGGGATTAGGAACGGCGATAATAATAATTCCTTTAGGCTTTAATAAACGTTTTAAATCTTCTATACGCTCATTTAATTGAGGGACATGTTCCAATACATGCCACATAGTAATAACATCAAATGATGACGTTTCTAAATTTTTTATTTCTACTTCTTCTCTTATATCTAATCCGTAATTTTTCACGGCCATTTCCCTGGCAGCAGAACTTGGCTCAATACCTAATGTTTCCCATTTAGCATCTTTGAGAGTTTTTAAAAACTCACCTGTTCCGCAACCAATATCCAATATCTTTCCCGTTCTAAAATATTTAGATATCAGCTGAAGTTTTTTCAATAAAGTATATTTCCTTACCATTTGATAAACTGAATTCACCAAACCTTTTTTAGTATTCGAATGGGAAACATACTCCTCCGATATATAATATTTTCCCATTTCATTTTCTTCAGGACGAGGATTAATAAACTTAAACCCACAAGGAATACACTCAACTATTGAAAATATTTCAGACGAAACTGTATTATCTTTACAGACCAAAATAAGCTTCGTTTGACTCGAATTACAAACAGGACAATTACTCAATGTTACCATAAAAATGCAATAGGTTCCACGTGGAACAATTCTTATTCACTATACTAAAAAATTCAATATCCAAATAATAAAACAAACTAATAAGCCTAAAATAAGTTGACTTAAAAATACTCAAGTCTAAAAAAAACTCTAAAATTAAATAAGAAACTACTAACGATTTTAACTAATAAATCCAATTAAAAAAATCATCGTAGTATTTAAATCTAGTTATAATTCGCCCAAATTAACTATACATAAACACCTATGTTCCACGTGGAACATCCATTAATTATCTCCCTAAATATACCATCAATATGGAAATATCTGAGGGCGTTATACCTGAAATCCTGGAAGCTTGTCCAATGGTTCTGGGCTTAATTTTATTAAATTTCTCACGTGCCTCCGCCGATAATGATGCAAGCTTCTTATAGTCAAAATCATCATGAAGTATCAAATCTTCAAGGCGGGTTTGTTTGTCAGCCATCTCATGTTCTCTTGAAATATACCCTTCATATTTCATTAAAATTTCTGCCTGTTCTAAACTCTCTGGATCAAATCCGGATATAAATTCATTGGCCTTAGGACAATGAAGAGTGAAGTCTAAAAGAGTAATTATAGGTCTTGCTAACACCCCAAACATTTTAACTTTTTGAATAATCGGCGCAGACACAATAGATTCCAAAACAGGATTAATTTCTGAAGGATCAATACTTTCTTCCTTGAAAAATTTTATAATTTCAGCAGTCTGCCTTTGCTTAAAAAGCACTCTTTCTAAACGCTCTTTTCCGGCCAAACCAAGTTCAAAAGATTTTGGTGTAAGGCGAATATCTGCATTATCCTGACGTAAAAGAATACGATATTCAGCACGACTAG
>CAISYK010000991.1 GCA_903889605.1 uncultured Bacteroidota bacterium | reverse complement strand
GGGAATTGCATTAAAAAAATTATAATTGAATAAAAAAGTCATTTTGCGCCTTGACAAAATCATTGAAATACCTGCCTTACAGCTGTTTTTTTAGCTAAGGCGATCCAATATTTGCCTGTAGAAAAACATCAACTTGGGATACGATTCCATGGGTGATGTAAAAAAACTGAAAGTCAATAAAATAATAGCAGGCAGACTAGTTTCAAACTTAGATTTAGACTTGAGTTGCAAAAAAAACAATTTTAAAGATGTCCTATTATTAGATAGTATCAACAGCATGGCAGCTTAATTTTTGCAAAACTATTATTAGTCTAACTTAAATTATTACAGCCCGATATTAAATCCAACTCTAATGATGGGATTAGAATATGGAGTATATACTGATTCAGTAAAATTATATAATACTGTAGCAACCATTGCTGAATTGCCTCCTAAACGCTGCATATAGCCAACGCCGGCCAATAAACTCGTAACATCAACCCGTCTGCGGTAAAAATCAAATGCTTCCAGATTAAGGTATTCGTACTCGACGTGACCAAATAAATAATCAGTGAGCATATAGCGGCCAAACACTTTTCCTCCATATACATTGGTTTGCATATCGTAATACCTGTCTTTAAAATGATAGTATTGATAAGTCATTCCAACTCCCGCAGAAATTTTATCGTTAATACGATAACCTACTAATGGTGAAACTTCAATATAAGTTGAAGTCCCAAACTGCAAGCCTAAATTTCCTCCTGTGTATAGCTTCTCAAAAATGCTTTTTTTTGGCGGATGTTTTCGGATCATTGTGCTGTCCTGTGCAATACCGCTTATATAAAGCAGTAAACCCAATGAAATGAGCTTTATTTTTAATTTTAAATGCAATTTATTAGATATTAGTTTATGTAAAATTAACAAAAAAATGCGTTTCTTTGAAAAAACAAAACGGATAAATTATGAATATTATTGTAACAGGTGCAAGTAGGGGAATAGGATATGAATTAGTTAAATTATTGAGCAAAGATTCAAAACGCAATGTAATTGCCGTATCCCGAAGTGCAGATAAATTAGATCAATTAAAAAAGGAGTGCTTATCATTTAACCCATACGCTAATGTAATCCCGATAGTTTGTGATTTAAACAATAAAAATGCAATGGAAGGCCTGATTTCTGGTATAGCAAAACAATTTAAATCTGTTAATATTTTAATAAATAATGCAGGAGCAATCGTAAATAAGCCATTTGCAGATATTTCAATTGCCGATTTGGAATATGTTTATAATGTAAATGTTTTTTCGGTTATACGTTTAATTCAAGGTTTATTACCGATTATGGATACTGCACAAAAATCGCATATTGTAAATATAAGCAGTATGGGCGGGTTTCAAGGCAGTTCAAAATTTTCAGGGTTGTCGGCTTACAGTTCAGGTAAAGCTGCCGTAGCTTGTTTGACCGAATGCCTGGCCGAAGAATTTAAAGAGAATAATATAGCTTTCAATTGTCTTGCTTTAGGCGCTGTTCAAACAGAAATGTTAAATGAAGCGTTCCCCGGTTATAAAGCCCCCCTTAATGCTGAAAAAATGGCTGTATTTATTGCGGATTTTTCGCTGAATGCGCATCAGTATATGAATGGTAAAATTATCCCGGTATCTTTGAGTACACCATAAAATTAAGACTGATAAGTTACACTCGAACAATGAAAAATCTATTCGTTATATTATTTTGTGTTTACACAGTAATTAGTTCGGCTCAAACAAATAAAGATTGAAGTGTGAAGCCAGTCCATTTCTTTTTTAAGAAAGGGAAACGCTCCAATTTTTTTAATCGAAGGCCTGATACATTAACTTTTATAAAAGAAAAAAAAGCCTGAACATCAGTTCTCAACTCTCAACTCTCAACTCTCAACTTACCTCGGATATTCAACCCTCAAATGATAAACATTCATTAATTTTTTTTTGAAAATCTTTTTTAAAGTGTTGATATCTTTAAAAGTAATATCTGAATTCATAAATTGGTTCTGATCAATTTGTGAAGTTATAATTTGTTCCACTAAATTGTCGATACTTTCAGCATCGTATTTTTTTAAACTTCTGGATGCCGCTTCTACTGCATCAGCCATCATTAATACTGCACTTTCCTTCGAAAACGGGATAGGCCCTGGATAACGAAACTTTTCAATATCTATATGCTCCTCTGGAAATGCATTTTGAAATGAACGATAAAAATATGCTGTTATTGTTGTTCCATGATGCGTCCTTATAAAATCAATAACTTGTTCAGGTAAATTATGCTTTTTTGCAATTTCAATTCCTTTAAGAACGTGTCCGATTATGATTGCAGCGCTTTCATCATAATTTAAATCTTCGTGCGGATTAATGCCATTTGCCTGGTTTTCTATAAAATACATCGGCATTTCTATTTTACCAATATCGTGATATAGTGCCCCGGTACGGATCAGTAAGGCATTTCCGCCTATTGAGTAAATAGCTTCTTCAGCAAGGCTTGCAACCTGCAGTGAGTGTTGAAATGTGCCGGGAGCGCGTGATGCAAGCTCGCGCAGTAGTTTTCCGTTGGTGTCGGATAATTCCAATAATGAAACATCGGAAAGAAATCCGAATATTTTTTCAAAAATAAAGATCAATGGATAAGAAAATATAGTAAGCATAGCACTTACACCAAACCATGCGAAATCATAACGAGTAATAACATCACTGCCGCCTTCCTGAATGATAGTGATGCCGATATATGAAACACAGTAGGTTATAAAAATAAGTGCCGCTGAAATAAAAATCTGTGAACGGTTGTGCAGATCAACAATGCTGAAAATTGCAATCATGCCGCTGATTAATTGGATGAAGGCGAATTCAAAGCGGTTGGGTGCCATAAATGAAATAATAAGTACTGTTATTAAATGCACAAACAAAGCAATTCGAGTATCATAGAATGCCCTTATTATCATCGGCAGAATGCAGAATGGTAAAAGATAAATACTGATTGACTGCGAGTTTACTGCTAATCGTGTCATCAATACCTGAAGGATAATCAGGATAAGTATGAATGTAATTTTTGTATTATCCAAAAAAATGTCATGGCGGAAAACAGCCAGAAATATTACTAATACAGATAAACATAATGTAATTATCAGAATTTGCCCTAATAAAATAAACAGATAGCTGCCGGTTCCGCCGGATTGTTCTTCATACTCCCATTTTAATGATTGAAGTATTTGAAATTTTTTTGCATCTATTATTTCTCCTTTTGAAACTATACTTTGATCTTTTAAAATAATATCCCGTGAAGGAGAAATGTTATCAACAGCTTGTTTTAAAACTTTATCTGATGTTTCTTTATCATAAATAAGCGAATGAGCAATGCAGTTTTCAAGCAATGGCAGAATAAATTTAACTTCCACTTCTGTTTCATTTCGTTTGAGCTGTGTCTGTATATATTCATATGCTGATGTAATTGTATAAAAGTCGTTCAAATCATGTTCATCAGCAACATTATTTTCCAGCACGTTTATTGAATAATCAGCCGGCTTGTTCTCAATAATATCGTTAGGTTCAATTATCCCCCTGCTGTATATTGAATCCAGTATTTTTTTTGCGGCAGCAAGTGTTTTTTCCTTCGTCTTTTTATTTTTTTTGTCATTCCATTTCTCATTAAATTCTGAGACCAATTGATTTTTTCGATCATTTACTACAGAAATATTATATTTAAAATATGGTTTTGCATTTTTAATAATTTCCGCTTTTTCAATTGCTAATTCATCCGCCGATTTTTTTATTGCAAAATCAAATGGTGCTATCAAATCTTCGTGATACCAAGGTTTTCCTTTAAGATTTTGAAATTCATATTGGAATTTACCCTGCTTCGGAAATATATATACAATTGAAGCAATACCAATAATAAAAAGTAGGATTTTGTATATTTCCGGATGCCCGTTACGAATAAATGAAATTATCTTTTTCAATTGGAGAATTATTAATTCTTACGAAATTAATTATTATTTGGCTTAGGTTTGTTTATGATGC
>CAISYK010000990.1 GCA_903889605.1 uncultured Bacteroidota bacterium | reverse complement strand
ATCAAAATACCGCCCGGTCCATCCTGTCCATTTTAAATCAAAAAGTTCTTAGAATTTTTTTTGAACGGCATCTTCTGTTGGCGAGCCAATACAATTAAATTCTGCAATAATTAATTTTTTTTCTTCCTTATATCGCTTTAAAATTTTAATCTCTTCAGCAGTTAGTCCGCCGTATATCAATTCGCTGCGTTCCGATATTAGTTCATGTTTGTACCATTCATTAGAGTAAACACCATAAGTATCAGTTATGTATATCATCTGATTTTCTTCCAGTATTTTTTTGAGTTCCACCGAATCCATTTTTTCGAAATCCAACAAAGAAAAATTTTCATTTTCAAGCGGAAAAAAACCATAATAATCATCGATAGAATATAAGGTTTTATTATTATTTCGCACTATTTTTAGATTGTTCAGAAGCCAGGTCAATGATGCGTGCTCGTTCTTTTGCGTATTTGAAACTGTTTTGTCAATGATAATAATATCAATTGGTATTACGGGCTTAAAAATCCAGAAAACGTGCATTATCAATGGAGAGAGAATGATGATTGATAATAGGAAAATAAAAATCCAGAACTTCTTTCCTCTTGGCGGTTTCATTCTTTAAAACATTTTTTGATAAATTATACCTGAAAAAATGTCGTTCCCAATACTTTTTGTTCCTTGGATATATTCTCCTCTGACCATTCCAATTGATATTGAAATAATATTAGTTCCCTTAACAATCTTTTGAGCTGCAAGATTTATTCGCCAACTTTTTAAATCAGGATTTTGAAGTAAAGTTTCTCTTGATCTGTCATCCGGGGAAAGGCCGTAACCAAGAGTTAAGGTAAGATAATTATAAGAGGATTTTAAGTAATAGCGGGAAATTAATGAGTATGACTGAGAAAAATGATTTCCATTATTGTATGCAATAAATGTCGGTCTGAAAGAAAACCAAAAATTTCCTTTGTATTTTCCAATTGACCCTACATATAAAATTGTTGCTTTAGTGAAATACAATACTCTTACACCAAGCTCTCCTTCAAAAGCTTTCGGGAAATTACGGTATATAGATATTCCTGAACGATATAAAGGGAAAATATAGTCAGGCGAATATCCAGCATTAATATATGCATACATTTTTTTTCCTAAAACCGGAAAGGCATCCATTTCTATCTGTGAACCATTAGATTTATATCTATTTCCAAGATTTACCCTGGCAGTTACTCTGCCGAGATGGTTTGTCTGCCTGCCGTATGCTGCAGACAAAAGGTGCCATGGATCCTTAAATTGTTTATCGAAATAATCATAATCATAAGAAACAGTAAAAATGTTTTTCGACATTTTCATTTTTATAGATTCAGCCAATTGCCTGAATTCAGGATTTTTCATTTTAATGCCAATGAGAGAATCTGCAAGTGAAAAAGCTTTTGAGTAATTGCCCAAATCGTTTAAGGCCTTCACTTTCCTTAAAAACAATTCTTCACTGGCTGGAAAAAAAATCAAACCATCTTCAGATATTTTGAGTGCATCAGTGGGCTTGGCAGTCCATCTATGAATATCCGATAATGCGGCGAAGGCATCTTCATACGGCTTATATATAATGGATTCAGATAAGACTATAAGAGCGGAATCAGGCTGGTTATTCCAAAAATAAACTCTGCCAAGCAGCACTTGAACATCCTGATATTTAGGGCTTTTTTCTAAAATCTTTTTGCACAGTGCAATAGATTGGCTGTATTTGGAAGAGAAGGCAAGTGTCCTTGCAAGCTGAAATGAACTGTCTGCATTTTCAACTTGACAAAACATTTCGGTTATTCTAAAAAAGAATAAAATAGTAATTATAAATATTACAGCAGTGTTTCTATTATCAGGCAAAGTCAATTTCATTATATTTCCCTTTTCTGTTTTATCAAAAGCTTTTCTATCCTTGCCTTTAATATTGAAGGGCTAAAAGGCTTAGAAATAAATTCGCTGGCTCCAATTTCAAAAGCCTCGAGTTCAGCTTTTTCTATACCGAAAGAAGTTAAAACGATAATTGGAGT
>CAISYK010000989.1 GCA_903889605.1 uncultured Bacteroidota bacterium | reverse complement strand
TCATCATAAATGAATTTTAATATTTCGAAATCAGTATTATAAGTTTTATTGTAATTACTTACTACTTCCTTAATAAGTATATCATCACCACTTATTATTTCAAATTCTATTGGATTATTATTTTGCTCCATCGACAAGTATTAATTTAAGATTAGGAAACATTTCATTGAATTGCTGTATAATTCCTGAACAAGAAATACAATATGGATTTTCGGAAATAATTTTTAATTCTCCAGTGATATTAGGTTTTATTGAACCAGATGTTCCACCTAAATCATTAGCCAATTTATTAAGCATTTTGTATTCAGAATCTGTATTTCTCAGCCATGTTGCCCCACCACTCCCTTCAACAGGTATTGCAGTAAATAGTTGAGGTTCAGTTTGAAGATTTGCAGTACCACTTCTCCACATTTTATTATCTATAACTGCACTATTCACTGTCCCTTCTAAATAACCATAATTTCCGCCACAAGGAACAGTTAATCGATGATTTTTGATCCTATTAGTAGCCTCTAAAATTTCATCTGCATTGGCTTTAAATATGTTTGCAAAGCTGTTCCAACTTGCTCTCCCCGCTGAGTTAATAACCCCGATCTCTCCTGCAGTATTTTTTCCAAGTGCTATTTCTTTTTCAATAATTTGTCCATTTACATGAAAGTAATCTCCTAAACTTTTAGCGCTTATTGGTTTGGTATCGAGCAATTCCTTTTAAAAAAGACGCAAACTCTTGCGTCATTCTTGTGCCTTTTGCAACCATATTCCAGTTACGAAAAACGATATCACCCGTTTTATCAATAACCCAACGCCTACGCTTAATATATAGATATGAGGCTTTATCCCGAATAGGGAAATCTTGAACCATTATCTCATCAAAAAAGCCTTTAGAGGTCAGCTTTTCTAATGCAAACTCTACAGGCGGTATATTTTTCTCGGACAAATAAATATTAAAACTCGACTCATTTTTTACACAATTGGTTATATCGAAGTATTCCAAAATCCCCTGAGGAAGAACTAATTCAAGTAATGATTTATCGTTCATGGCCTAGAATAAAAATTATCTGCCAAAATTATATTTTTATTGGTATCCCCCCAACTTTATTGCTTGATCCTTAACTACCTCTCTTCGCAGCAAGGTTTTCCAAAACTTTTATTATTTTTTGTGATTACTATTGCAAAATGGCAGTTAATGCTGCATAGCTGTTTTTTTGTTCCTTTTTTGTTCCATTCCTTAAAAAAAAGGGATAAAAGGTGTATTTTCATAACGCAAAGCCGCTAAATTGAATTGCAGCTTTATAAGCTATTACACCAAATTTGTCAGTTTTTAAGTTAAAAGATAGCCCCAACTAAACGGCACAGATACCGCAGCAATTAATTTGTTCCATTAACATCAAACATTTCAATAGCTTTATAAAGCAATATTTCTAATTTTGCAGGTGTTTATATGATCTAATTTTCTATAATTCCCATTACTTAATTTATTATAGTTTAATCATTACGCTTAAACACTTTCTTGATTCCGCTCTAAATGACTGCGCATTGGCGGTTTCGAGCAGAATTATGAAATTGGCGCAGCATTAAGATTGGATTATTCGTAATTGGCAATGATATAAAATGTTTTTCACTTTAAAAGTGTAATATTATATTTGTGCGTTTTGCAAACAGCAGATGTACCTGTTTTTTATAAGGGAGTTTATGTTTTTTGTTTTTATGCCATTTATTTAAATGATTTTTATTTTGCAAAAAACTGCAATGCATGAGAAAATTGCTGCTCATATTTATACTTTTCCTCAGTTACCAATGCTGGAGCCAGGGTAATATGGTTACAATAAGCAGTACTGTGCCTTCCCAAATAACTATTTGCGGAGAGCAGAAACTATTTACTGTTACTATCTATAATCCTTCTCCTTTTACAATTTCACAAGCCGTATTAAAAATAACCTTACCAACCGGCATAAATTACGTGCCGTCTTCTTTAACAGGCGCTGCTTACGTGAGCTTTTGGGTTCCGAACTTGATAGCTAACGTAACTAACATTCCGCCCTTAACCAGCAAAAACATTACATTTATGGCTACGGCTCAATGTAATGTTCTGCAGTTTATTTCCGGAGGAGGAATAATAAAAAACAATATACGTCTTGATTATACTGCCAATAATACAATCACTTACCAAAGCAATTTCACCTCAGCATATCTTGTAAGGCAGCCGTTTCTTACCATTACTACCATTACAAATCAATCATATTCAGCTAATATAGGAGCAGTATTTACACGCTGCATTACTATTGTTAATACCGGATTGGGTGAACTTAGTGCTTTTACATTAACTGATATTCATGCTGCAGGGATACAAATAACAGCATCAAATAAAGGGCTATTAACCAATACAGGACTAACTGCAAAAATTGAATTAAGCGGTGCAGATTTTACAACTATCGGCGACGGGGATAATTTATTTGAAAGCGGGGAAAGTATATCCATCTGCGAAACGGTAAAGGTAAATGATTGTATTGCCGGAACATCTAATTTTAAAGCCTTTTGGGGCTGCAGCGTAAATTTCTGCCAGGCATCCGTTGCTACTGCCAACGTTGTTTTTCCGAATTATGTTCCGAATTTGGTTATTACACCAAATAATGGTAGTATAACCGCTCCTATGAATTCATGTTTAGGTCCGGGAAATGCAAGCCCTCAAGTGCTGAAAATAAGAAACGGAGGTTTAGGAAAAGCAGTAAATGTGTCTTTAGAAATTTTTCAATCAACTGGCACCGGTTATAGTTGGGGTGTTGGTTCAAATATAGACCCAGCAAGCTTCACAATACAAGTCGGTATTTCATCATTACCTGTTCCTATAACTCCAGTCAGCACACAAAATACCAACCAGCTGAACTGTATGCCTGCAAATGTTAAAGGTAGGGTGTTTTTATCCATACCAGCTATAAATGCAGGCGATACTGTTTATGTAAAATGGAATACTTTCAGTTGCTGCTGGAATTCCTGTGCAGGTATTGGTAGATCTTTTATCAACGGATGGAAATACCAAGGCAGCTATCAGAGTATATGCCAAAGCAATTACAATATAAATGAAAATTGGGGGAGAAAATATTCGGAAATTTATGGAACATTAATTCCTGATGGAGCGCCTTCTACTTTAAGCAACGGGCAAACAGGCACCTTTAATTTTTTGTTCTCAAATTATGGTAATTCTTTAACTTCAGGACCTGGAGCTAATTGGAAATTTGTATTTGATTTGCCTCAGCTTCCTTGTTTTTCAAGTTCTATTTATGATATTAAAATATTAAAATATGATGGACTAAGTATTTGGTCTCCATCCTCTGTGGCAAGTTCTGGGTATACAGTAACTGCGACTTTCAATGGGGCGCCTCCTTTTTCTCTTAATCAAGCGGAATTAAAGATAAGCCTCAAATTGAATTGTGGCGGATGCGGTGGCTTAGACAGCATGACATATGTAAGTGTCAAATCATATTATATACCAAATAACACGTGCGGCTGTCAAGTAGGAGTTTCATGTCAAAGGATCCCTTTTAACGTTAATTGTCCGGATCCATGCCCTTTCGGAATAGAATTAAACAATTTTGATATGAGCCGTACCAGCTATGGTTTACCGGATAACCTTAACAGTAATAACACTATTAATACAACTGGAGGCGATGGCTTACCTGACGCAATTGGAAGTTTAGATTTCACAAAAATACGAACAAACAGGGCAATGTTTGGTGATACCATAACAGGCGCTTTCACTGGAATTGTTAATACAAACTTCATACATCCTTCCCTGCAGTATTGTTATGCTTCTTCTTCTATTACCAATGGAAATCTGTTAAGTTTTGTTGACGCGAAATTATATATTTACCGGGGAGGAGTGCTGTCTTATACTTGTAATGGATTCACACCTGTTATAACTTCAACTGGCTCGACTCGAAATTTTGCGTATGATCTGAGTGTTCCGGCTTTGATATCTGCCGGATGCCTCCCCGGCGGATATATTAATATTGACGGCGATTCGCTGATATTTAAACCAAGGTATAAAGTGACGACCAATATTGGGAATGCAGCTCCGTTAAATTGTTATTCTACTAATAAGTTTTATTCCAGCGAAACAGCTAACCCTGTTCTGGCATCAGATAAGTTTCAATGCGGTCATGTTAACGGCAACTGCACTATCATTGGTTATTTTTTTAAAAACTGGGACTCAGAAAGTTATGATACAAAATCATGTGATGATGTTGTTCTCTCGCAAAATTATTACCTAAGCATTGGTCCCGGCGACAATAACTATGCGGGAGGAAATTTATTCCCTTATGAATATCGTAACTGGGCGCATCTTAATAATTTAACCGCAATTGTACCTGCAGGATATACTTTTGTTTCCGCACGCTTCAATCAGGTGAGAACTGCAGGAACAATGGCAACTGTTACCAATCCAATATCCTGGCAGGCAATAACACCATTAAATCCTAATTCGGATACCCTTGTTTTTCCTGTTGAATCGTATTATCCCGGAACAATTCCTTTAAGTGATGATGGTTTTTCGGGAACATTACAAATAACCATTGAACCAAGCTGCAAAGTAACTCCGGCAATTTATCAGCCCATACGGAATGATGTTACATTCACTCCTACAGCATTTTTGACAGGGCCCGGCAGTGATACAACTTCATTGTCGTCTGCTTCGGATCAAATAATTTATGAAGCCCCTGTTTTAACCCTTCAGTCGCCATTACCATCTATACTGGCAACAACAAATACAGTCAGCTGGGATGTTATTATATCAAACACATCAAATATTTCAAATGGATTAAACACCTGGTTAAGCGGCCCGCCGATTTCAGGAGTTTCAATAATTCAGGTTGTAGATTTGGGAACTGGTTCAGCAATAACCCCTATAAATACAGGCATTTACCCTGTAGGAACAGTAAATGCAATGGCAACAAGAACTTTCAGGATAACGGCAGCCTATACTTCATGTTCCCCTGACAGCATAATTATTTATTCAGGGTGGAACTGCAGTGCCGGTTACCCGATCAGCGAAGCTGCCTCACCATGCCCTCCTAAAAAGATAGCTTTAACATTAACTCCTCTTATGCCGGCTCTTGCCGTTTCTATTACCGGGCCTGCCGGCAGTATTCAGTTTTGCGACACGGTAAGTTTTACAGCAAAGGGAACTAATGTGCAGTTAGGAACCGCATTTAATGTTACGCTTACAGCTGCGTTGCCTGCCGGAACAATTTATGTACCTGGTTCTGCAAAGATCAGCTATCCCGCTTCTAATCCATACGTGAATTTTACTGATCCCGCTTTTATAAGCGGAAACACCTGGAAATGGGATATTTCAGCTAACAACGGCCTTATCGGTGTAAACGGCTTAAAGGGATTACTTGATTCTGCATTAAATTCGTTTAATATTACGTTTAAAGTAACCACCGACTGCGGTTATACTTCCGGCAGTAATATCAGTTTTATTATTGTAGGAAAATCATCATGCGGTCAGGCTGCAGGCCAAGAAACATTTTATTCTCCTCCCTTAAATATAATAGGTGCCGCAGACCTATACCTACCGGCTATAAAACTAAGCACAACTTATGTTTCGCCTTGCGCTGGTAATTCAAATATACGCGTAGCAGTTATCAATCATGGTCCCGCTGTTTTTGGAAACACGGACTCTGTAGTTGTTCAGCTGCCTTATGGAGTTCCATTTGTTTCAGGATCTTTTAACGGTGTTTATAATGCACCGGTCAATGGAATTCCAAGACAGTTTACCCTAAATGGGATCATTAATCTAGTATGGCAATTACCGGCAGCTACTGCGGTAGGAGACAGCACGGTATTTACTTTCGAATATTTTGGAGACCCTCCGGCACTTTCATGCGGCATAATTTATTTTGAAGCGCAAACATACAGCATAACCTCTATTACCTGCCTTTCAACGGGAAATAACTGCGTAACTAAAATAATTACCGCAGATACGACGCTTGCTGTATTTACATATAAGGCATATTTATCTCTGGGCAATGGCTCTGCTGTGTCAATACCAAATCCGCCGGGGGGGGAAACAGTTACTGTCAGCTATAATATTACAAATACAGGTCAGGCCATTCTTACAGATGCGGATTCTATTGTTCAGTTTTTTTATGATGCAAACGGTGATGGGGTTTATAATATCAGCGACCCGTTTTTAGCTGAAGATACACTGATAATACCAAGGGACAGTACTGTACGTTATTCGTCCACTTTTAATGTTCCGGCAGGACAGGCATGTGCTATTATTGCGGTTATTGATCCTGCTGTTAACGCATGTGTATGCGATTCTTCACAGTTGCTTATTTCATTGCCTTCCTTATTTAGTTTAGGGAATGACAGCACCGTTTGTTCGGGGCAGACAATAACACTCAGCTCAGCACCTGTAACAGGTTACTCATATAGCTGGACACCCGTAACAGGCTTGAGTGATCCGAATATATCAAATACGGTACTAACTACTTTAAATTTAACAAACGCTGCCATTTCAACCTCGTATATGCTTACAACAAACCGAATGGGATGTACCGCAAACGATACAATAAAAATTACAGTCGGTCCATCGCCAACAGCAATTGTAACAGGATCAATTGAAGTGTGTGCTGGGGCTTCATCCCCGCGGATAACCTTCACCGGAGGGATGGGAACTGCGCCTTATTTCTTTACATATAAAATCAATGGAGGTGCAGATCAGACCGTATCCACTTCAGCAGGAGATACAGTAAGTATAACCGCAGCAGCAACCGCTGCTGGAACATTTATATACAACTTGATAAGCATACATGATTCAAGTCCTGCGGCATGCTCTTCACCGAAAAATGACAGTGCTGTTATAATAGTGAATCCATTGCCATCTGCTTCGATAAGCGGAACAGCATCTGTATGTAAAGGAGGTGCAATGCCTAATATAACCTTCACCGGAGCACTTGGAACAGCACCCTATACTTTTACATATACTATTAACGGCGGAGCAGATCAAACCGTGACTACAATTATTGGAAATAGTATAACAGTATCAGCTCCTACATCAGCAGCAGGTGTATTTATATACGATTTGTTAAGCGTAAAAGGTGCAGGCATCACCGCATGCTCTGATTTACAAAACGGAAGTGATACAATAACAGTTAATTCATTGCCAACAGCGACAATAGGAGGAGCGGATGCGGTATGTTTAAATGATATTACACATATAATCTTTACAGGATCAACCGGTACCCCGCCATACACATTTACATATAAAATAAACGGCGGAGCAAACCAGACAATAAGTACAGCAGCTGGAGACAGTACTGCATCTGTTCTTGTTCCGACTGGAACTGCAGCTGCAATAACATATACTTTGATTAGTGTTATGGATTCAAGTGCAGCAATATGCTCCCAGCTGCAAAACGGCATCGCTTCAGTATCTGTTGATCCCCTGCCAACTGCAGCTATTAAAGGAACAGCAGCAGTATGTCAGGGTTCTGCTCCTACGGACGTCACTTTTGTAGGGTACGGCGGTACTGCACCTTACACTTTTATGTATAAAATAAACGGTATAACTCAGCCGGCATTAGTCACAATAATCGGGGACAGTATAACCATAACAGCACCAACATCAGCAGCTGGTAAATTTATTTATTCTTTGGTGAGTGTGCAGGATGCAAATTTAGCCGCCTGCACTCATCCGCAATCCGGATATGATACAATAACAGTGAATCCAAAACCTGCGGCTGACTTCACTGCAGCAAAAGTATGTAAAGGAGCTGCAACGCAATTCATAGACAGCTCAAAAACTTCATCGGGAATTATTAGCTCATGGATATGGGATTTTGGTGATGGAAGCCTGACAAACAGCTTGCAGAGCCCTTCTTATACTTATGGCAGCGCAGGAATTCAAAATGTTACCTTATTGGTAAAGAATAATTTTGGCTGTTCTGATACAATTATTAAACCAGCCAAGGTTTATTATAACCCAACAGCCGGTTTTATTCACAGCGATGTATGTTTTGGAGATACAATTCATTTCTTGGATACTTCTTCTGTTCACTCACCAGCTTTAATTCCCAACTATTTATGGGTTTTTGGTGACGGCAGTCCAAACAGTACTATAAAAACTCCTTCACATTATTATTCATCTTACGGCAGCTATTATGTAACTTTAGTAACCCACGCCGACAGCGGTAATTGTTCTGCCGTTGCAAACATACTTGTAAAAACATTTGATCCGCCAAATACAGGATTTACCTTCAGCAATACTTGTCTGTCTGACTCCGCAGTATTTTTAAATACATCACTTGATCCGTCAATGGATACTATAGCAGGCTGGTCATGGAATTTCGGGGACAATTCTTCTTTGGAAACAATTATTTGGAGTCCGGTTCACCTATACCCCTCTCCAGGAGATTACCATGTTACTTTGATTACGCATTCTTCTATTCTTGGCTGTTCGGATACTTTGCGCGACACAATTACCGTATTTCCTATGCCGATTGCAGATTTTGAATTTGCTGATGTTTGTTTAAACCAGGCTGTGCATTTCAACGATACTACTACAATTACCGCAGACAGTGTTTCCGGATGGACATGGAATTTCGGGGATGGCACATTCAGCAGCATAAAAGATCCATCACACAATTATTTAAACGCTTCAACTTATCCGGTAACTCTGATTGCGGCTTCTAATAAAGGCTGTAAGGATACAATTTCAAAAAGTGCTGTAGTTCACCCTTTGCCTCATGTTCAGTTTGTTTCGACAAATGTCTGTGATGGCAGCATTGTTTACTTTACAAATTCATCAAATATTACAGTCACCGATACGATTCAATCACAGGCATGGGATTTTGGTGATAACAGTACTTTAGGTATAAATCAAAACGAGTCTCATTTATATCCTGCGGCAGGTTCTTATTCTGTTCAGCTGTCGGTAGTTTCAAATTTCGGCTGTATAGATTCTATTACTAAAACAAGCATTGTTAATCCTAAACCTGTTGTTGCTTTTAATGGAAGTGATACTGCCGGATGTGAGCCATTTTGCGTGAGTTTTCAAGATCTATCTCATATTGTAACTGGAATTAATACTGGCTGGCTGTGGAGTTTTGGCAGCAGCATTCCGGCAAGCAGTTCTCAAAATCCGCTTTGCTGTTATTCCAACGATTCAATATTTCAGCCAATATTTTTTACAACTACCCTAACAGTCACTTCTGACAGCGGATGTGTCAGCTCTTTATCAAAAAATAATTACATAACAGTATATCCAAAACCCATTGCAGGTTTCACCGTTGAACCTAAAACAGCTGCAATTATTAACCCCCTTATTTCAGTAACAGACTTATCAGTTGGTGCAAATTTCTGGAATTGGAATTACGGCGATCAGGGTACTTCCTCTGTGTTTAACCCTCCTTCTCATTCCTATTCAGATACCGGAACATTCACAATAACGCTTGTTACAACAACTCAATTCGGATGTTTAGATACAGCATATCAAAACATTACTGTGGAACAGGACTTCGTATTTTATATTCCGAATTCATTTACGCCTAATGACGATGGCCTAAATGACAGCTTTTCAGGAAAAGGGATTTATATTAAAAAATATGAAATGAGCATTTTTGACCGCTGGGGAAATTTGATTTTCCTTTCTGATGATATAAGCAAGTCATGGAATGGTAAAGCTGCTCATGGAAACGAACCTGCAGAATCAGATGTGTATGTATATTCTTTCAAAGTTACAGATATTAAGGGGGTAATTCACAGTTATAAAGGTATTGTAACATTACTTCCTTGATGCGGTGTCAGCGGTTTTCGGTAAATAAAAATACGTTTTTTAGGAGCTCAATGAATACTTACCGCGTTGAGCATAAAAAATTACAATTGCATTGCAGATTAGTTTAAGAAAAAAAACTTTGCGCAGAGTATTCAATCAGCCATAATTGAATATCGCGCTATGCAGCACAAAGCCTGAAAAGTGTATGCAGCGTTTCAGCTTTAGACATCCTTAACTATATCAGCATATATGCCTCAGCAAATATTTGTTATTCAATAATATCCAAACATTTCAATAGTTTTATAAAGCAAATTTCCTAAATTTGCAGGTGTTTTTATTGGCTCATTTTATATAAAATGTATTTCGCTTTATAAGCGGATTATAATTTTAATGTGTTTTAAAAACAATAGATGCAACGTTTTTTTAATTTGCGGCATCTGTTTTTTTATTTATACAATTGCTTTCAATGATTTTTATCAGACAAAAAAGAGCATGAAAAAATTACTGCTCATAATTTTACTTTTTCTAAATTATCTTGGCTGGAGCCAGGGTAATATGATTACTATAAACAGTACTGTACCAGCTCATTTAACAGTGTGCGGTGATTCCGCTCTCTTTACAGTTTCAATCTATAATCCATCACCATTTTTAATTTCAAATGATACTATAAAAATAACTATGCCGGCAGGCATAAATTACCTTGGCGGATCGGTCACAGGAGGAACATTTGTCAGTAACTGGAGCGGAGTCTTAATTGTTTGGTTATCTAATATCCCCACCTTAACAAGCCTTAATATAACCTTTAAGGCTAAGGCGCAATGCAATGCAGGTCAGGGTCCATTACAAAACAATATACGTGTTAATTATACTGCTAATAATATCCATACTTATAATACGGTATCCTCTCCTATTTATTTCGCCTGGCAGCCGCTGCTTACAATTATTCCTCCGGGTACAAATCTATCTAAATCAGCAAATATCGGAGATGTATTTACACGATGTATTACTGTAAAAAATGTGGGTTTAGGTGAACTCAAAGGATTTACATTTACGGATGTTCACGCTGCAGGAATACAAATTACTTCATCAAGTGTCGGCTCATTGACTTTCCCAACAGGGTTAACAGCAAAAATTGTGCTTACCGGGGCAGATTTTTCAACTATTGGAGATGGGGATAATTTATTTGAAAATGGAGAAACGATAATAATATGTGAAACGGTGCATGTACTTGATTGTATTTCCGGCTCATCTACTATAAAAGTATTTTGGGGCTGCAGTGT
>CAISYK010000988.1 GCA_903889605.1 uncultured Bacteroidota bacterium | reverse complement strand
TTTTCAATATAACCTATATCATTCATTGAATAATTCATTGGAAGCTCACAAAGATTCAACCATTTAATGAAACAAGGCGCTTCTTTCCTATGATCAAATGGTCATTTCTAATATCAATGTTCAGAACGTAACCACTACAAATGTGAACCTCTTAACAGAACCATTAATTTTAGTATTGTAAGGCTGCATATGTATTGCAGGCATTAATTATTTCAACCATAACGTTTTCTTATTTACTTCAAATTTCAATCCTTTCCGTTTTTTATATATAACAGTAGCGATAATAGCTAAGGTTATAGTTAACCCACGAAATATATTGGATGTAATTCCTCCAAGTGCATTTTCACTAACAATAAATATCTCCCAAGATAAATTCATAAGAAAGTGCATGCAAATAGGTATCCATAAATTGTAATTCCATTCAACATATAACCATGCAAAAAAAATTGATCCAATAAATGTTGTTAAAAAAACTCCTATAAGTACAGAAACTTCCGTACTTTGATATAAATGCCCTGATGCAAATAGCAAAGCTCCCAAAAAAATAGAAGGAATAAAGCCGAATTTTGTATATCTAAAAAATTGTCCGAATAGAAATCCCCGAAAATATAGTTCTTCAAATAAACCGGCAAAAATGGTGAGCTTAAGAATTGCTGGCAATGTTATTTTGTAATTAAATGAAAAGAAAGTAAGTCCGCCCAAAAACATTGGGAAAGTAAATAGTAATGCTAATAAAAATCCTTTAAAAAAGTTTCCTTTTAATCCTAAATGGTAGAATATGTTGAAGTCTCTATGAATTATTGATGTACCAATAAAAATTGGGATTCCGGCAATGATATATGTAAAGAAATAACTGATGATAGGAACATACAACAGAATATTTATCGCGGCAATTATTTTCTCAAAATATTCAAACATAACATAGTAAGAAGCCCCAAAGGATATAACAACAATTACTGAAGTTCTCAAAGTTCTATTAATCATCATGTTTTTAATTTTTTGGTTACAACGCTTCGTAAACTTAATGCAGGCATTAGCAGGATATTATGGTTAAATTCATAATCATGTTTAATAGTCCAAACCTCTTTCCTATATATTTACATGCTTTTTTATCAACTCCATTAAATCATTTTTATTAAAAGGTTTTGAGATATAATCATTACATCCTACTTCTATTGCCTTTTGCCTGTCCCCTGAAAGTGCAAAAGCTGTTTGTGCAATGATGATGATATCTTTGTTGAATTGCCGGATTTGACGGGTAGCTTCATATCCGTCAATTTCAGGTATTCTGATATCCATCAGCGCCAAATCGATATCAGGATTATTCTTGCAAGCTTCAATGGCTTCGATTCCTGTTTTTGCATGTAAAACTTCATGACTGATTTTGTTAAGCATTCTGGTGATGAACAAATCCGATGTTTCATCGTCTTCTGCAATTAAGATTTTAAGATTTATAATTTGACCTTCTTTATCCTCTAGCAAAACAACGTTCTTACTTGGACTTTTTTCTTTCGGTTCTATAGAGTATGGAATTGTAAAATAAAACATTGAGCCTTTATCCTCTTCGCTTTCAACCCAAATTTTACCGCCAAGCATTTCCACATAAGCTTTGGCAATTGATAAGCCCAAACCCGCCCCCTGTAACGCGTTTTTATCTGAGACATCGGCCTGTATAAAACGTTTGAAAATAGCCTCCAGTCTATTTCCTTGAATTCCAATGCCTGTATCTATTACAAAAAACTCAAGAAATTCCCCCTTTTTCTCATACCCAAATTCAATTGAGCCATTAGTGGTATATTTAATGGCATTTTTAATAAGTTTTGTAAGAATTGTGGAGATTTTTTCACGATCTGTTTTAATGATGGCTATTTTTTCCGGCAAGGAATATTTAAAGGAAAACTGAATTCCTTTTCTTTCAACATCAGGTTTAATGAGGGTATAAATGTTTTCTATTTGCTCGTTTACATTTGTTTCTGAAATTGAAACCTCGATTCGTCCAGATTCGATTTTCGAAATATCAACAATATCAGTAATGATATTGAGCATTCGTGCTCCGCTTTTCTCAATGATTCTAATATACTCTTTCTGATCGTCACCTGTAAGACCGGGTTCTTTCAATAATGCGGCAAAACCAAGAATACCATTCATAGGGGTGCGGATTTCGTGGCTCAAATTGGCTAAGAAGGCAGATTTCAGGCGGTCGCTTTCTTCGGCGTGTTCTTTGGCAATGATTAAATCATGTTCAATTTTTTTAAGATCAGTAATATCGATAATCGCAATTATTCCAGCAGGGTTTCCGTGATACTCTATGTGGCTGCCATTAAGATACACCCATTTTTCTGTTCCATCTTTAGCAACAATTTTAAATTCATATCCTGCGGGAGCCGGTTCACCGGTTTGTCTTTTGTGTCCTCTTTCCTGTACAAGGGAACGATATTCAGGCGACACAAAATTCCAGAAGTGCATTTTATACAATTCATCTGCAGAATATCCCGATATTTTTTCACCCGCAGGGTTAGTATAAACATAGTAGTCATTCTGATAAATCATTATAGCAAAAGGAGTTAATAATGCAAGGTTTCTGAATTTTTCTTCGCTTTCTCTCAGCAAAGCCTCTGCGGCTTTCCTTTCAGTAATATCGATCAGAAGAACTATAACTGATGTCTCACCAAAAAATTGGGTTTCGGTAGTACGGATAATGACATCACGTAAATCACCGGATTTTGTGATCACAGTAATTTCATAATCTTTGACCGGCAATCCAGCCTTGCGGTGTTGCATCATTTCAACCATTAGCTTCCGGTCTTTTTCTATAACGTGGTCAAAAACTTCGGTTTCCCAAAACTCTTTTTCAGTATATCCAATAATGTTTAAGGCAACTTTGTTGGCATAGACAATTTTTCCCTGCTGGTGAATCAAAACGCTATTGGGCAATTGATTCATAATATCTTTGAACTGCATTTCTTTATCGAAAAG